>JAFZSK010000087.1 GCA_017620915.1 Clostridia bacterium
TTCGTGGGTTACGCGGGCCGGTTCGGCTGGAATTTCGGCGTGTCCGCGGCCTGGATCGGACTGGCCAACGCGCTGATCGGCAGCTGCCTGGCGTGGCTGGTGCTGGGGCGCCGCACGCGGGTAATGACCAAGCATCTGAACACTTCCACGATGCCCGAGTTTTTTGAAAAACGGTACGACAGCAAGGCACTGAAGCTGGTGGCGGCGCTGATCATATTCATATTTTTAGTGCCGTATTCCGCGTCGATTTATAAAGGATTGTCCGGCATTTTCCAGATGGCGTTCAATATTCCGTTTGAGTACTGCATAATCGGCATGGCGGTATTGACCGCGGTGTACGTCATACTGGGCGGGTACGTTGCCGCCGCGCTGAATGACTTCATTCAGGGCATCGTGATGCTGATCGGTATCTCGGTGGTAGTATACAAAGTGCTGGCGGGGCAGGGCGGCTTTACCGCGGCGCTCGTGAAACTGTCGGCGCAGACCGCGGAGACATCGGCCGGCACGCTGAACGGCGCGTTTACATCGTTGTTCGGCCCGGCGCCGCTGCAGCTGGTGGCGGTAATGATCCTGACGAGTCTGGGTACTTGGGGCCTGCCGCAGATGGTGCACAAGTTCTATTCGATCAGTGATGAGAAAGCGATCCGCAAGGGCACGATAATCTCCACGCTGTTTGCGGTGGTCGTGGCCGGCGGCTCGTACTTCATGGGCGGTTTCGGCCGGCTGTACGTGACAGCCACGGAAGCCGGAACACCCGAGAGCGGGTTCGACGGTGTTGTCCCCGCGATGCTGTCGGGCACATTGTCCGACCTGATGATCGGAATAATAGTGGTGCTGGTGTTGTCCGCGTCGATGTCCACACTCTCTTCGCTGGTGATCTCGTCGTCGTCAACGGTTACCCTCGACCTGATCAAAGGCTTCTTCGCGCCGAAAATGAGCGAGAAAAAACAAATGTGGATCATCCGCATATTCTGCGCGTTCTTCATCGGCCTGTCGGTGATACTGGCGCTGGACAAAGGCTCGCTGATCTCCAACCTGATGGCGATCTCCTGGGGCGCGCTGGCCGGTGCGTTCCTGGCGCCGTTCATGTACGGTCTCTTCAGCAAGCGGGTGACGAAGGCCGCGGTATGGGTCAGTTTCGCGTGCGGCGTAGGCCTGGTGACCTCCAACCTGTTCTTAAAATTTATGGACGGCACCGTGGCGGGCGCGCTGGCAATGGTAGGCACCCTCGTTATCGTGCCGCTGGTGAGCCTGATCACGCCGAAGCTCGATAAAGAGTACGTGGAGGAATGCTTCTCCTGCTACAACGAGCGCGTGGAAGCCAGCGTCACTCATTCACTTACGGATATTTAAATTATGCGCGCGCGGAGGGGACAACGGGTCGTATTGACGGCGGTATGCCTCGGCGCGCTGTGTGTTTTAGTTGCGCTTTTAGCGTTGTGCGCAGGCCTTGCGGGTGCTGATCCGGCAGTTCGCGCGGCGGACACGGCGGTGCTGGCGGAGAAAGTATTGCCTTCGGAGCTTCAGCCCGGAGACGAGTTCTTGATCGTCAACGACGCCGGCGCCAACACCATTTCCGCCAACCCGGCCGGTTCCCGCCTCGCACCGGCGCAGGTCACGACCGGTTCGCGGGACGGCAAAACGGTGCTCATTTCGATCTCCGAGGAAGCGGTCGTGTTCCGGCTGGAGCAGGGCGAGGGCAGCGATATCCTTCTGCGCGCCCGGGACGGTTATCTGACTTCTGCGGAGACTGGCAACGGCCTGTATTTCAGTGAAACGCCCGTGCCCTGCAGCCAGTGGCGCTTCGAGGGCGACGATCTCCTGTACAATCCGAATTCGGCTTACACTTCCGGCGGCACCGTATACCGCAACGATTATCTCGAATATTATCCCAATTCGAATTTCTACAGCACGTACGGCCGCAGTTCCGGCTCGGATCCGGGACTGTTCAAAATGAGCTTTTTCCGGCTCACGGCGGAAGGCAGAGCGGCGCGGAGCGCGGCGGGCTACCGGCTGGCGGTGTTTGAGACGTCGGACATTCACGGGTATATTGCCGACACGTCTTCCGGCGAGTACCAGTACCGGCTGGCGTATATTGCCGACAAAGTGAAGGACGTGCGCGGCTACGGCGACGCGTACCGGGCGGAGATGGCAATACTGGTAGACGGCGGCGATATTTATCAGGGCAATACGTTGTCCAACCTCACGGAAGGCAGTTCAGTATCGGCGGCGTTCGAACTGATGGATTACGACGCGGTGACGGTGGGCAACCACGAATTTGACTGGGACATTGAAAACACGGTGGACGCGGACGGTACCATGATCGATTACGAACTGGCCGGCAGCGTGCGGGTCAACGACGTGCCCATAGTCGTGTCCAATATGTACCTGAACGGTGAAAAAGTGCCTTTTGCCGCGGATTACGTGATCCTGGAAAAGACGGCGGTCGACGACGCGGGCAATGAACTGACCGTGCGGGTGGCGGTGATCGGTTTCGCGTCGGACTACGCCTCCAGCATCATGTACGCGCGGTTTACCGGCAGCGGGTACTCGGTCCGCGAAGATTACGCGGCGCTGAACCGGCTGGCGGCGGAACTGGAGCGGAGCGGGCAGTGCGACGCCACGATCATGCTCACCCACGGCGAGTCGAGTTCGGCCGCGTCGGCGCTGGGCAGCGCCAGCGTGATCGACCTGGTGCTGGGCGGCCATACGCATCAGAACCAGTGCGGCGAAACGTTCTGGGGGCTCCGGTATCTGCAGCCTTCGGGCAACGGCTCCGCGTACGCGTATTCCGAGTTGGTGTTCAATGTTGACGAATCCGGCCGGCCGGTGTTTGCGAAAGTCACGGCGGCGCGGAACGTTGCCCTCACGCAGCAGCCGGAAAAGCTGTACGACCGGCCGGCCAACGCGCAGGACCTGGATCCCGAACTGGTGTCGCTGACCAGCACTTATATCGACAGCATCGGGGACGCGCTGGAGGAGACGGTGGGGACAATTTCAGTTTCCTCGGACCGGTACACCGCGCTGCCGGGCAGCGGCGGCCGTTCGACCACCGCGGGCAACTGGATGGCATCGCTGCTGGCGCGGAGCGTTGACGCCCAGATCGGATTCGTAAACTCCGGCGGCATCCGCACCGAATTCTACACCCGCGCGGACGGCAAACGGGATATCACCGTTTCGGACATTTACGCGCTGTTTCCGTTCAGCAACAAAGTGTATTGCTTTGAATTGACCGGCGCGGAACTGCTTCGCTTGTTCGAGTACTCCCTTACGGAGAGCGGGGGCAGTCTGCTGTCGCGGGTCTACGGCATTGACTGCTATTACTCAGGCACGTCGGTGAACGCGCTGGTGCTGGACGGCGAACCGCTGTACGCGTACGGCCGCTGGGCCTCCGGCGCACAGACGCGCAAATACCGGGTGGCGGTCAGCGATTATGTGGCGACCTCCAACCGCACCGCGAACGGCATGGACAACCCGCTGGTGGCCTGGAGCGCCACCGAACGGCTGGTCAGCAGCGAGCTGGTGGACAATGAAGCCGCCCTCGCCGTGCTGCGCGCCGAGGCGAAAGCAAACAGCGGACAATTATTTATCGATACTCACTCATACTATATCAACAAGCCGTACGACGGCAAACTGCCCGAACCGGATCCGGCGGATCCGGTGAACACGGATACACCAGACGCCGGACAGGTCCGGCAGAAAACGGGGGACAACAATATGTTCAGCACCAAACACATCATCCTGCTTGCCGCCTGCGTGGTCGTGTGCACGCTCATGTGCATTTTCCTGCGCAAACTCAGCCTGAAAAAATGGTTCCGGCTGCTGATGTACGTCGGCATCGTGTCGGAGACCATAAAGGTGTTCTACTACATTCTGGACAACGAAAAACTGTACGGCGGCTACCTGCCCAAAACGGACCTGCCGTTCCATCTGTGCTCCGTGCAGCTGATATTCATTGCCCTCCTCAACTTTACGAAGAGCGAGAAACTGCACCGCGCGCTGATGGCGTTCATGCTGCCCACGTGCCTGGTGGGCGGCTTCGCGGCGATCCTGATCCCCACGTCGTCCTCGCTGCATTCGCCCATAATCACGTTCCAGTATTTCACGTACCACACGGTCATCGTGGCGTTTGCGATATGCCTGCTGCTCAAGAGCAAAGAGATCGGCTGGACGGTCAAGGATTATACCACCGCGCTTAAAATGCTGGCGTTCATGGGTTTTGTGGCAATATACATCAACAGCATGGTGTACGATGTGGTGGAGTACAATGTGGCAGAGACCGGCGAGAAGACCGTAGAGTTCGTGCGGCGCGTCAATTTCATGTACGTGGTCGATCCGCCCATGGAGGGGCTGCCTTTCCTGAACAAAAACCACGGCTGGCTGGTTTATTTCGCGCACCTGGCGGGCACGGGCATTATCGCCGTGACGCTGTGCTATATCAAGCCCATAATAAACGCGATCCGCGGCGCGGGCAAGAAAAAATCGGCTGAGCCTGCGGAGAACGAAGCAGCAGACGCTGACGTCAATGCATAAATAAAAGCAAAAATAAAAGCATTAATAAAAGGGACTGTTTGTTCGCCTCGCTGTTGCAAGGTTTTTAAACAGTCCCCGCGCTTATTTCAAGCGATGTTCAGGCGGCGATCATTCGGCCGCCTTTTCGTCATCATCTTCGTCTTTTACGAGACGTACGGCAATACGCTCCTCAGGATCATCGATGCCGTTCTCGGCCAGCGCGGAACTGCAGTTCTCGATGAGGTCAAAGTACACATCCCAGTAATTGGCCGTGTCGCACCAGGCACGCACGGTGAAGATGTACGTGTCGTCGTCCACCGCGGTGAGCCGCGCGAACGGAGCCGGTTCTTCCAGTACGCCATTGGTGGCTTTGGCCGCGGTCATCAGCACGGAGCGCACCAGATCCTGGTCGATATCGTTGGTGATCTTGAAATCCTGATCGATGCGGCGCTTGTTTTCCGCGGTCAGGTTCGTGATGTTGGCGTTCATCAGGTCACCGTTGGGGACGAGCACGCGCTTGTTGTCCAGCGTCAGGAGTTTGGTGTAGAAAATACTGATGTCGGTGACAACGCCCTCCGCCCCGGATGCCTGAATATAATCTCCGACTTTGAAGGGGTGGAAGATCAGTATCATGAGGCCGCCGGCCAGATTGGCGAGGGCGCCCTGGAACGCCAGGCCGACCGCCAGACCGCAGGAGGCAATGATGGCGACCACGCTGGTCATGGGCACGCCGAGGATGCTGACGATACCGACGATCAGGACCACGTAAAGGATAACTTTCACCGTTTTGGTGATGATCAGTTTCACGGTGTCGTGGAGCTTGGATTTTTCCAGCGCTTTTTTGACCGCTTTGCCGATCAGTTTGATGATAAGCAGTCCGACGATCAGCGTCACTATGGCGAGAACTATCTTTCCGCCGTAGGAGCTGCCCATCTTGATAAGGTTTTCAATGAACTTATCCATAGATTACACTCCTTCTTTTATTTATTTTTCTTTTTGGAGGCGGCCACAATGGCAATGACCGCGGCAACGGCTAACACTCCGGCGCCAATGAGTACCGGCACGAGCCATTTGTTTTCTTTCTTGCTTTCGTCGTTGGACTTGTTGCCTTCGTCCGTTGTCTTCGGAGCATCGGTGGGTTTCGGGGCGTCGGTGGGCTCCGGAGCTTCGGTGACTACCGGCGCTTCGGTAGGAGCTTCGGTCGCTACCGGTTCTTCCGTGGGTTCGGCGGTGGGTTTCTGTGTAGGTTTCTCGGTGGGAGCCGGCGGATTGGGGTCGGTCTTGATCGCCATCCGGACATGCGGCGTATTTTCGGCTTCCATGCCGTTGTAGAAGTACAGATAGGAATCAACGTAATCCGCGCTGACCTCGGTGGCCGTCCAGCCGCCGATATTGCCGGTGAAATCGGTAAGGTCGATCAGATATTCGCCTGCGGGTATATACTCGAATTCGATATCCAGATTGGAGCAGTCCTTGTGATCTTCCACGATGCACTCGGCCAGGCTTTCGCCTTCTACTGTATCGTCATAGTCGCCGGTCCAGGTGTAGATGTTGGCGGTGAGGCCGATGCCGGTGGTAGGACCGTTCCAGGTTGGGGACTGGATGACGGTGAAGCGCACCAGCTGCTTGCCCTCGGGCACCACGATCTTGAACGCGACGCTGCTGGTGCCGTTGAAGTTGATGGGCGTGTCGTTTCTGTTGTCGGTGATGTTGATGTTGGTGGGTTTCTCTTCCTCAGCGGCGGCTTTGGTGGTATATTTCAAATTGAGATAAGTGGCCGCCAGCACCGTACCGTCTTCCAGCTTTGCCACCGGCATGATCGGCGTTTCTGCTTCGCCCAGCGCGGAGACATCCATGGTGATTATAAAGCGCTGCGCATATTCGCCGCCCGCGGCAAGAACTGCCTGCTCGGGCTCTTTGATGAAGCCGGGGTCGAACACGGGTTCGCCGTCGCCGATCACGTATCCGAATTCCAGTATAGGCTGGTCAACGCCGATCCAGCCCTGCAGGGTGATAGTATCGAATGGGCCGCGGATGATGTTATTGACATCGGCGAGGTAGTCGCCGGTGTAGCCGGGGGTGTAGAGATCCGTACCGTTGCCTTTGATGACGTCCAGCGACTGAGGCGCGTTGACTTCGTACTCATTCTGGGTCATGTAGGAGGCGGCGCTCACGCCGAGGACGCCGAACATGGTCGCGGCCAGGGTCAATGCAACTAATACTGCTGCGAGTTTCTTCATTGTTTTAGACTTCCTTTCTGCGTCTGTTGGTAGTTGTTTATTATCAGTCGGTTTGAGTGCTGTTTTTGTCTCTGCGGGCAATAACTGAGATGACCGCTGCGGTGGCGGCAATGGCGGCCGCGGCCACGATGATTCCCGCCCAAAGACCGCCGCGGTTCTTGACCGTGTTGCCGGCGGAAGGTGCTTCGGTGAGCCGCTCGCGCGCAGGCTGCAGGTTGTCCGCGTCCGTTGCCTCCGGCTCGGGAGTCACGGTATCGTCCCCGCCCGGAGTCGCGGTAGGCGTGGCGCGCGCCGGCGCATGGGGATCGCGGTCCCGCGAGACGGAGATCTTCGTGCCGGGCAGATAATCTTTGTTCTCCAGGCCGTCTTCATAGAACGCCCAGGTGAACGTGTATTCTTCGGGGAGACATATGGATTCCCAGCTCCCGATATTGTTGGTGAAATGGTGGATATGGATCAGGTATGATCCGGCGGGCACGTAGCCGAAGCTGAGCGTGATGCCGTAATTGTCGACGTGATTCGAGATGACGCAGCGTTCCGCAACCGGCCCCGCGGCCAGTGTTTCATTGTACGAACCGCGCCACTCATATATATCCGCTGTGAAGCCGGCGTTGTCCTGCATCCCCCAGGTCGGCGCGGCGATAATGATGAACTCGTCCAGTTTGTATCCGTCGGGCACTTCGAACCGGAATCCCACGCTGGAAAACGCGTTGAACATGCGCGGATTGCCCTGATTCGTGCCGTCGCAGAATAAGATCTCCATATGCTCCGGCTGCGTATCGGCGCGGACAATGCCCGTTCTTCCGGCCCCGGCGGTCAATACCGCGGCTCCGATGCTCAACAACGCGACCGCAAGCAGCACGGTCAATATCCTGCGGCTTCCCGCGCGTTTCTGTTTGTTTTCTTTAACGGTTTCGAATCCGACTGCCATTTCCGGCCAGGCCCTTTCGCTGTTTATACAAGAATTATACGCCGCGGTCCGCTGTTTTTCAACTTAAAAAAAGTTCTTGACATCCTGCGCGCAAGAGAGTAAAATTCCGCTGTTACACTTTTGGAGGTGTTACAGACAATGGTTGCTTTGAAGTTTATATTAGGTATAGTGTTCATGCTGGTCAGCGTTGTGATGGTGATCGTCATCCTCATGCAGCGCACGAAAGAAGACGGACTTTCCGGTGCCATCACCGGCCAGTCTTCCGAGTCTTTCTATTCCCGCACGGGCGGCGGACTCAGCAAGGACAAGTTTCTGCTTCAGCTCACGATAGTGCTGGGCGTATGCTTTGCGGTGGTTGCCATCATCCTCAGCTTCCTGATGGGCATGGGGACCTGAAAGCCGGCTGAAGTTAAGAAAACACAGCGGACAAGCGATTCAAAGCCGTGGCGCGTTCCGAGCGTCACGGCTCTTTTCGGTATAAAGGATGGGTAGTATGGCAGCACGAAACGGCGGCAAAGGCCGCAGACCCGCCGCGCAGAAGCGTGCGGCGGTCAGAAATAAACGCGCGGGGAGCGCGGGCAATAAGTACGTATCCGGCCGGCGCAGCACCGGTCATGTCCGGCGCGAAGCCGGCAAGACTGCCTCCGGCGGCAGCGCGCGTTCCCGCGCCGCTTCGGGCCGGATCCGCAAAACCTATGTGCCGGTGCGCACCGGCCGCAATTCCTGGGACGACGAGCAGAACGCGCAGCTGGAGGCAATGATATTTGACCGGCGCGAGTTCCCGGATGCCGCAAAGGCGGAAGCGGCGAAAATGCCGGCGAGATTGACCGACGTGGCCGTACAGAGAGAACTCGGCCGCGGGCGGCGCGATCTGCGGGATAAGGTGATAGTTACGATCGACGGCGCGGATACGCGGGACGTTGATGACGGCGTATCGCTGGAGCGGGACGGTGACGGCAACTGGGTGCTGGGCGTGCATATTGCCGACGTGGCCCACTATGTGAAGCCAGGCAGCGCGCTGGACGATGAAGCGTACCGCCGCGGCACCAGCGTGTATTTCCCGGATATGGTGCTGCCGATGCTGCCGAAAGAGTTGTCCAACGGGATCTGCAGTCTGAACGTGTGCGAGGAGCGGCTGGCGCTCAGCGTGGTCATGCAGCTGGATCCGGAAGGACGGCAGCTCGACTATGAGATATTCGAAAGCCTCATTAACGTTCGCTACAAGATCACGTATGAGGACTATGCGGCGCTGTACCGGGAGACGGACGAGCGGCGCGAAGCGCTCCGGACGGAGTATGCGCCGTACCTCGGCATGCTGGAAGACATGAAGCAGCTGGCGGCGGTGCTGCGGGCGCGGCGGCACGCGCGGGGGGCGCTGGATTTTGAATTGCCCGAGACGAAAGTGGAGATAGGCTCAAACGGCGAGCCTGTTGAGATACACCCGTACGAATTGACCTTCGCCAACAACGTGATCGAAGAGTTCATGCTGGCGGCCAACGAGACTGTTGCCACCCGGTTCGCGGCGCTGGGCGTGCCGTTCATATACCGCAACCATCCCGCCCCGGAAGCGGAGAAACTGGACGCGCTGGAGAATGCGGTGCGGCGCTTCGGCTTTACGCTCCGGAACCGCGGCGGCACGCTGATCCAAGGCGCGATACCGGAGATGCTGGAACGCTGCAAGGGGCACCGGGCGGAGGCGGTGATCCACAGGCTCACGCTGACGTCGATGGGCAAGGCGGTATATTCGGATATCTGCCGCGGCCATTTCGGACTGGCGTCGGAGCATTACACCCATTTTACGTCGCCGATCCGCCGCTATCCGGATCTGTATATACACCGGATCATCAAAGAGACGCTGTGGGGCGCGAAGCCGGAGACGCTCGCCGCGCGGTACACGGACGCGGAGGCAGCCGCCGCGGACTGCTCGGACGCAGAGCGGGAAGCGGAAAAAGCGGAGTTTTTCTACACGGACAAGCTGGTGGCGCGCTACATGGCGGGCTACCTGGGCGAGACGTTCGTGGGCACGGTCACGGGCGTGACCTCCTTCGGGCTGTTCATTATGCTGGACAACTCCGCGGAAGGCCTGCTGTTCTACGCGGACATGCCGGACAATATGATATTTGACCCCCGCCGCCTTTCCGCAAAAGGGCGGTTCACCGGCCGTACCTACGGGCTGGGGGACAGACTGGAAGTGCGCATTGCCGCCGCGGACGAAAAAACCGGACGCATACAGTTCGTTTTCGCGTGACAAAACCGGCGCGATGTGATACAATTAAACTGCTGAAGAACGTGCCAATTACGACCGCCCGCAGGGACGGCAATCGGGCGCGCGGCGCAGCCGAATACCTCGGCCGGGAGGCCGGAACGGAGATGATATAAAATGTTTGAACTGGATCAATACGCCCAGCAGATCGACGGGCTCCAGAAAAATTTATATGATTTGAGGGATTCACTTTGACACGGAGGGCATGTCGAATCTGATCGAAGAACTGGAAAACAAGGCCTCGGAACCGGATTTCTGGAACGATCCGGAGGCCTCGCAGGCCACGCTCAAGCACCTCAAAGTACTTAAGACCAAATTAGGCAAATTCCAGAACCTGGAAGCGCAGCTGGAGGAGATACAGCTGATGATCATGCTGGGCAACGAGGACAACGACGAGTCGATGCCCGCTCAGGTCGCCGAGGCGCTGGATAAATATAACGAAGAATTCGAAATGCTCCGGCTGGAGACGCTGCTCACGGGCGAGTACGACGCCAACAACGCCATTCTCTCCATCCATCCCGGCGCCGGCGGCACCGAGTCGCAGGACTGGGCGGAGATGCTGTTCCGCATGTACACCCGCTGGGGCGAGGCGCACGGTTTCGAGGTCAAGGTCGTTGACTACCTGGACGGCGACGAAGCCGGACTCAAGAGCGCCACTATACAGTTCAACGGGGACAACGCATACGGCTTCCTCAAGAGCGAACACGGCGTGCACCGGCTGGTGCGCATATCGCCGTTCGACGCCGCGGGCAGACGGCACACGTCATTTGTCTCCGTGGAAGTCATGCCGGAAATTGACGACACCATCGAGATCGATATACGCCCCGAAGACCTGGACGTGGGCACATACCGCTCCTCCGGCGCCGGCGGCCAGAAGATCAACAAGACCGACACCGCCGTGCGTATCACGCACAAACCCACCGGCATCACCGTGTCCTGCCAGACCGAACGGTCGCAGCTGCAGAACAAGGAGACCGCCATGCGCATGCTGCGCTCCAAACTGTTTGAAATAAAACAGCGGGAGAACGTTGCCCGCATCGAGGACCTCAAAGGCGTACAGCTGGAGATCGCCTGGGGCAGCCAGATCCGGTCGTACGTTTTCTGTCCGTACACGCTGGTCAAAGACCACCGCACGTCCTACGAGGAGACCATGGTGGACAAAGTGATGGACGGCCACATCGACGGCTTCATCAACGCGTACCTGGCAGCGGAATTCAACAAAAACAAATAAATCAGCAGAAAGGGAACGATCCGTATGAAATTAGGTGTTTTGACAGTTGTTTTAGGTGAGATGACCACCAAAGATGCGATGAAGTATCTGGCGGAGCAGGGCGTGCAGTGCGTGGAGATCGGCTGCGGCGGATATCCGGGCAAAGCCCACGCGGACCCGAAAGTGCTGCTTTCCGATCCGGTCAAGCTGGAAGAATTTAAAGCCGAGATATACGGCAACGGCCTGGAGATCTCCGCCTTCAGCTGCCACGGCAACCCGGTGCATCCGGACAAGAAAATTGCCGCCGCGTTCCACGAGGACTTCGTTGACGCCATACTGCTGGCCGAAAAGCTGGGCGTGAAGCGCATCGTCGGCTTCTCCGGCTGCCCCGGCGATTCGCCCGATTCGAAGTATCCCAACTGGGTCACCTGCCCCTGGCCGGAAGATTTCCTGAAGATCCTGGACTGGCAGTGGAACGAAGTGCTGATCCCGTACTGGAAGCGCATGGCGGAATTCGCGTCGGCGCACGGCATCGAAAAGATCGCGTTCGAAATGCACCCCGGTTTCTGCGTGTACAATCCCGAAACGCTGCTCAAACTCCGGGCGGCGGTGGGCGATATCATCGGCGCCAACGTTGACCCCAGCCACCTGTTCTGGCAGGGTATTGATCCGGTGGAAGCGATCCGCAAGCTGGGCGACGCGGTGTACTATTTCCACGGAAAGGACGTGGCGCTGGACGCGGCCAATATCTCCAAAGACGGCGTGCTGGACACCAAACACTACGGCAATGTGCTGGACCGCGCGTGGGTGTTCCGGACAATGGGCTACGGCCACGACTTCAAGGTCTGGAAAGATATCGTCAGCATGCTAAAGAAAGTGGGCTACGACGACGTGATCAGCATCGAACACGAAGACTCGCTCATGTCCCCGAAAGAAGGGCTCGCCAAGGCCATCAGCTTCCTCAAGGAAGTGCTGATCTTCGAGCAGCCGGGGGCAATGTGGTGGGCGTAATTAAGTTGCAAGTTTTAAGTTTTAAGTTGCAAGTTTTAAGTTGTAAGTTTTAAGTGGCAAATTAGGGAGGAATGATCCTATGCCCGGAACCTGGCGCGATATCAGATTAAAGCAGGAAGAATCCCTGAGTCCCAGGGCAACACGTTCTATCAACAGCCGCGGCCGGGTCAATCCCGAACCCGAGTGCCCGGTGCGGTCCATCTTCGAACGCGACGCGAACCGCATACAGTATTCGGAGGATTTCCGCCGGCTCCGGCACAAGACGCAGGTGTTCTTCAACGCGAAAAACGACCACGTCTGCACGCGCATGGAGCACGTGATGTATGTGAATTCCATTTCGACCACCATTGGCCGCACGCTGGGGCTGAATCAGGACCTGATCTCCGCCATCGCGCTGGGGCACGACATCGGCCACGCGCCGTTCGGACACAGCGGCGAGCGGCGGCTGGACCGCTGCCTGAACAACGTCAATCCGGAACTGCGCTTCCGGCACGAGTATCACAGTCTGCGGGTGGTGGACCGGTTGTCCACGCGCATCTCTCATGAGAAGATATTGTCCAAATGCGGGCTGAATCTGACGTACGAGGTACGGGACGGCATTGTCAGCCACTGCGGCGAGAATTACGACGAATATATACTGCGTCCCGATCCGCACAAGGACCCCGCCGCCATCTACACCAGCGAACACCGGCTGATGATGCCCGCGACGCTGGAAGGCTGCGTGGTGCGGCTGGTGGATAAGATCGCGTACGTCGGCCGCGATATCGAAGACGCGGTGCGCGCGAAAATGATGGATTACAACGAGATCCCTGCGGACGTGCGGCGCGTGCTGGGCGAGACCAACGGCCAGATCATCAATACGCTGGTAGTGGATCTGCTGGACAACAGCTACGACCGCGACGAGATCCGGCTGAGCGATGAGCGCGGCGAGGCGCTCCGGCGCATGATCATGGTCAACAACGAAAAGATCTACAAAAACCCGATGATCAAGCGGTACGAGGCCAATACGAACAACGTTGTCGACGGTCTGTTCGAGGCGGTGTACGGCCGCGTGTGCCGGATCTTTGACCGCGCGGAAGCGAAGGCCACGCCCGCCGGCGCCCTTGACACCACCGGCCTGGACGCGGAAGACCGCCTCGGCGGTCGCCTGATAAAGTACATCGCCGAAAAAGCGTACGAACCCGGCACGCTTCCGGAGCAGGTTACGGCGGACTATATCGCGGGAATGACGGACGGCTACGCGCTGTCTATATTTGAGGAACTGTACTGGCTGTGACGCCGTGCCCGGCGCGATCGGTGACCGATGATACTGGAAAAACTGGCGGCGGCGGAGAACCGCTATGAGGAATTGAATCTGAGACTGTCCGACCCGGAGTGCATCGCAAACCGGGAACTTTATGCTGCGCTGCTTTCCGAGCACGCGGGGCTGGAGGAGATCGTCACCGTTTACCGCAATTTCAAAAAAGCCGCGGCGGAGCGCGAAGAAGTGCTCGGGCTGCTGGACGGCGGCGGTGTTGACCCGGAATTCCGTGAGCTGCTGAAAACGGAGCTGGAGGACAAAAACCGTGAGACAAAAGAACTCGAACAACAGCTTAAAATACTGCTCACGCCCAAAGACCCCAACGACGCCAAGAACGTGTTCATAGAGATCCGTGCCGGGGCGGGGGGAGAGGAAGCCGCGCTGTTTGCCGCCGTGCTTTACCGGATGTACGTGCATTACGCCGAGGGCCGGGGCTGGAGCGTGGAGACCGTCGACGTCAGCGAGACCGAACTGGGCGGCATCAAAGAAATCGTGTTTTCCGTGGACGGCAAAGGCGCGTATTCCCGACTCAAATACGAGAGCGGCGTGCACCGCGTGCAGCGCGTGCCGACGACCGAATCCTCCGGCCGCATCCACACCTCCACCGCGACGGTGGCGGTACTGCCCGAAGCGGAGGCGGCGTCCGTGCAGCTGGATCCCGACGACGTGGAAATCGATATTTTCCGCTCCAGCGGCGCCGGCGGGCAGCATATTAACAAGACCGATTCCGCGATCCGCCTGACGCACAAGCCCACGGGCATCGTGGTGACCTGCCAGGATCAGCGTTCACAACTAAAGAATAAAGAAAAAGCGTTCAAAGTGCTGTACTCCCGGCTGTACGAGCTGGAGGTGCAGGCGAAAGAAGCGGCGGTGTCCGGCGAGCGGCGCGCACAGGTGGGTACCGGCGACCGTTCGGAGCGGATCCGCACGTATAACTATCCGCAGAACCGGGTGACCGACCACCGCATTGACCTCACGCTGTACCGGCTGGAGGCGGTGCTGGAGGGGGACCTGGACGAGATCATTGACGCCCTGATCACCGACGATCAGGCGAGAAAGCTGGCCAAAGCCGATGAAAACTGAGATCATCCGTATCGATCCCGGGCAGCCGGAACAGTACAAGCTGGATTACTGCGGCGCGGTGCTGCGGTACGGCGGGCTGGTGGCGTTTCCCACCGAGACGGTGTACGGGCTCGGCGCCAGCGCGTTTTCGGACCGTGCGGTGAAGGGCGTGTTCGAGGCCAAAGGGCGGCCGGCGGACAATCCGTTGATCGTGCATGTGGCCGACTACGCCGCGGCGGAAGCGGCGGGCCGGTTCACCGGCCGGCGGCAACGCGAACTGTTCTACGCCCTGGGCGCCGAATTCTGGCCCGGACCGCTCACGATGATAATCAAAAAGCGGCGGATCATCCCGGACAGCGTGTCCTGCGGTCTGGATACGGTGGGCATCCGCATGCCGTCGAACCGGATCGCCGCCGGGCTCATCCGCGCCGCGCGCGTGCCGGTAGCCGCGCCCAGCGCCAATTCTTCCGGCCGTCCGAGCCCCACATGCTTCGAACACGTGCTGGAGGATATGTACGGCAAAGTGGACGTTATAATTGACGGCGGCGAGTGCAGCGTGGGCGTGGAGTCAACGGTGCTGGACCTCAATTCGGAAGAACCCACGGTATTGCGGCCCGGCGCGGTGACGCGGGAGGAAATCGCCCGCGTGGCGGGCGAGTGCGGCGAATACGGCTGGTTCACGGCGGACGTCAACATCGACAAGCCCCGCAGCCCCGGCATGAAATACCGCCACTACGCGCCGAAGGCGCGGATGCTGATGTTCAGCGGCGCGCCGGAAGCGGTGCGGCGGACAATACTCTCGCGTCTCCGTACGGAAAAATCTGCCGGAAAACGCGTGGGAGTCCTTGAAACCGAGGAGCAGATTTGTTATTATAACGAGGCGGACATACTGTTGTCGCTGGGGCCGGAAAACGCGCCCGAAGCGCACGCGCAGGCGCTGTTCGGCGCGCTCCGGGAGTTCGACGCGGCGGGCGTTGACGTCATATTCGCCCGGGCGTTAAAGGCGGAAGGCGTTGACGACGCTGTAATGAACCGGATGTTCCGGGCGGCCGGGGGAACGGTATTGCCCGCGGAACAATAACACACAGAACCGAACGGACACTGAATAGATCAGACACAGAAAAGGGGTATTTTTATGGGACAGGTTTTAGCTTTTGATCATCCGCTTATCCAGCACAAGATCGCGATGCTGAGAGACAAGGACACCAACACCAAAGATTTCAGAGATCTGGTGTCGGAGATCGCCATGCTGATGTGCTACGAGGTCACCCGCGGCCTCAAGACCGTGGAAAAAGACGTAGAGACGCCGGTGGGCACCGCACACTGCAACGTGCTGGCGGGCAAAGACGTCTGCTTCGTGCCGGTACTGCGCGCGGGCCTGGGAATGGTGGACGGCGTGCTGAAGCTGATCCCGATGGCGAAAGTGGGTCACATCGGCCTGTACCGCGACCCCGAGACGTTCGAACCGGTAGAATATTACTGCAAGCTGCCGCTGGATATCGCGGAGCGCGAAGTGGTGGTGCTGGATCCGATGCTGGCCACGGGCGGCAGCGCTTCGGCGGCGATCAATTTCATCAAACAGCGCGGCGCTAAGAAGATCAAACTGATGAACCTGATCGCGGCGCCCGAGGGCATACAGCGCATTTTGAAGGATCACCCTGACGTTGACATTTTCTGCGCGGCGATCGACGACCGCCTGAACGACCACGCGTACATCGTGCCCGGCCTGGGCGACGCGGGCGACCGGCTGTTCGGTACGAAGTAAAATCTTTTTTCGGCAGATCGATATCCGGCGGCACGGTCAGCATTCGGAGGCGGTCAATATTGCCCCCGCAGCGCGCAGTGCCGCCAGTTCGAGCGATGAGTATCGTCCCGCCGCCTTCGATACGGCGAGGGTCAATGTCTCTTTCGAAAGCCGCCCGTACGCCGTCCGGAGTTTCCGGCCCCGTCCTGCGGCCGCCGGACCGTTTATAATACCCGAGAGAAAGATCGCCCGTATGGCGAGATTTCTCCCGGGTGTTTTGTTTTCGGCGGTATCGGCTGTCCGGTCCGCGGCGTCCGGCTCCGGGCTCAGCGTGCTTTCCCGCGCGCAGACCCGCAGCGCCACCGCGCCGGCGTACTGTTCAAACGCTTCATCCGGAAACGGAATTTCCGGCAGGGGGTCAGACCCCGTGTTGAATGCGGCCGCGGCGCACTCCGCGCACGCCTGCTCGAGCAGCGTGTCCGAGAGGCGAATGTTGACGAACTCGCGGTTTCCCGCCGCGGGGGAGCGCAGCAGATAATTGGTGTAGAGCGTCAATTGACCGCGGCTTTCCCGCAAAAGCAGATGCGGGGTGTCACTGTTGTCCGTTTCGTCTTTGCCTGACGGTCCCGCCAGCGCCGCGATGCGCGCCAGAATGAAGGCGTATACGCCGCGGTCAACGTGATACTTCGCGTATTCAGTTTCGGTAAGATAAAGTTCCATTGTTTAAACATTTATAAATTTCTTCCTCATATGGAGGGCGGATCCGCTCGCCGGGCCCGCTTTGCAATTATACTATTGCGCTGTATTGGCGTCAAATCCTGTGAAGACGGGTTATTCCTAATTTTTTCATTTTTCATGCGGTTTACCCGCCAAAATAAACAATAACTCTTGTAAATTACGATTTTGTTTATTTCCCCGGGTTTTTATGCTCATTTTCATGTTCAATGTCCTTCTCGACAAGTGTATTTGTAAACAAAAACGGTCTGCTTGAGAACTTCCTGTTTATTTCTGCATTATTATACTGCTCGAGAAGGCGCCCATGGACTGAAAATGAGCGAGCACCGGCAGGCTGAGCGGAGCGGCCCTGAAAACCGGCTGCATCTGAGAACTGCGCGAAAACCCAAATGTAAGACAATTACGCCGGTTTGAGACGTATTGTCTTAGTTTTTGAAGGCTGGAGCGGGTAAAAATAAGACAAAGCAACTCATTTGAACAACCTTGTCTTATTATGACCATTGATTTACCCCTGAAATGAACGAGAATGACAGACAAAAACTCTCGTTTGAGCGAATTTGTCTTACTTTTCTGAAAACGCAGGCTGCAGGCGGGAATATATTTTTTTTGCGCATCCGTGTGTTCATGCGTATGTCCTGGCGCTGGCCGCCGTTCTGATTGAATTGCCGTCCGATGCGGTGTATAATGATCAGCAAGTTGCAGCCAATCACATTTCAATGTTTTTATAAGGCGGTTATTATTATGAAGCGAACGGTGAAACTGATCATCCGGATCATGACTATGTGCGTATTGCTGCCGGCACTGTTAGCCGGAGTGGCCGGAGCGGGAATTGCCTCCGCCGCGGACACGGAAGCGGAGGCAGCCGGGCCGGAACCCGAGCGGTACGGCGGCGTGGACGGACTGGGGCGTATATTGCCCGCGTACGAAGACCTGTCAAAAGACCGGCCGCAGAAAAAGCGCTACGTCGGCATGTTTTTCTGGGACTGGCACAATTTTTTCAGCGTGCACGTTCCCATGAACATCACCGAGATCATCGCGGCACATCCGGAGGCGGCCAACGACTTCAGCCACGAAGCCTGGGGCGGCAGGGACAGCGGCACGCCGTATTTCTGGAACGAGCCGATCTATGGGTATTATTCTTCTACTGACGAGTACGTGCTGCGGAAACAGGCGGAACTGCTGGCCGATGCGGGCGTGGACGTACTGTTCTTGGATTGCACCAACGGCACCGAATTGTATCTGGCCGAGTTCAAGGCTATCGTGCGCGTGTTCGAGCAGGCGGCGGAGCAGGGCGTCAACGTCCCGAAGCTCGCATTCATGCTGAACATAAACCCCAACACGCTGTACGACAACAACCCCGTCGAACTGCGGCAGCTCTACCGCCAGATCTACAAGAAGGAAGTGGGCAAAGACCTCTGGTTCTACTGGGAGGGGAAGCCGCTGGTATTATCGCCCGCGGACTGTCTGGACGCGGAAAAAGACCGCGACATTCTGGATTATTTCACGTTCCGGCGCAGCGACGACTCGTTCTTTACCGCGGATACCGACATCGGGGACAACATCTGGGGCTGGCTTTCCGTTTACCCCCAGACCCGCTACGGCGTGCGGCCGGACGGCACGGTGGAGGAGATGGCCGTAGGCGTGGCGCAGAACGCCAATGAATTCGGCATGAAGGGCTCCGCGGATCAGAAGTACGGATTGACCGCCATGAACGACCCCCGGGGCACCGTGCACGGCCGTGCGTTCACCGAAGGCGAGTACGGATATGTGTTCAAGACCGACAGCGGCCGGAGCCGGGTGAGTACCGGCAGCCCCGACGCGCTGCTGTACGGACTCAACTTTCAGCAGCAGTGGGACCGGGCGATAGAAATTGACCCCGACATCGTATTTGTCACCGGCTGGAACGAATGGATCGCGGGGCGCTGGGACAAGTGGGGCGGCGGCGACGCCATCACCGAGAACGCGTTCCCGGATGAGTACACCGATGAATTCAGCCGCGACATCGAACCGTCCAAGGGCGTGCTGAAAGATCACTATTATTACCAGCTCGCGGCCAACATCCGCCGCTACAAGGGCGTGCCCGAAACGCGGCTTTACACCAAAGCGCATACGATCGACATCGGCGGCGCGCCGGAGCAGTGGGACGCGGTCGAGGCGGAATACGTACATTCCACGGGCAACACCCCGAAGCGCAGCAAGAGCGGCTACAAAGGCGTAAAATTCGAATCGGATACGATGCGCAACGACATTGTCCGCGCGAAGGTGACGTACGACGACGCCAACGTGTATTTCCTGGTCGAGACGGCGGAAACATTGACCGCGCCGGACGGCAATGCCTGGATGCGGCTGCTGCTCCGCACCGGCTCGAGCGGCGAGACCTGGGAAGGGTTCGATTATATCGTGAACCGCGTTTCGCCTTCCGCGCCGGATGCGGCCGGGCAGGGCACCGCGACGCTGGAGCAGACCACCGGCGGCTGGAACTGGGCGCCGGCGGGCGAGGTGAGGTACCGGATCGCGGACAATACCCTCCAGCTGGAGATCCCCCGCACGCTGCTGGGGCTCGCCGACTGCGCGGTGAACCTGGAGTTCAAGTGGACGGACAATACCCAGACCGACGGCGACATAATGGACTTATATCTGTCCGGCGACGTTGCCCCCGGCGGGCGGTTCACGTACGTGTTCCGAAGCGAGCCGGTGCGTGAGGAATCCTACGAGGACGATACGGATGTCTCGACTGTGACAAAGCGCGGCAGCACGCTTCCGGCATATGTCTGGGTAGGCTTCGGCGCGGCCGCGGCGGCGCTGGCGGCAATGACGGTGGTGCTGATCCGGAACCGTAAAAAGAAATAGCCCGTTCTTTGTCCTTTGCCCTTTGCTATTTAAAAAGCAGTTGTCATCGCCTGCAAAATGTGATAAAATCCGACTGTGTCTTTGTGAGACACGTTCCATAATAATCGTTTACAGTTACCGGAGAGCTTAAAATTGGAAGAGAAATCAAAAGAATCATATATTGACATCGGCAAGATACTGCTGGTGTTGTGGCAGCGCGCGATCTGGATCGTTGCCAGCACGGTGATCCTCGCGGCCCTGGCGTATGCCGTCACGCTGATCACGTGGAAACCTATCTACACGTCCGAAGTGCAGCTGTACACAGTCATGGAAGCCGGCGACGATAAAGCCACCGAGGTCACCACGTCGCAGATCAGCATCCGCCGGAACGTAGCGGCGCTGTATGTGAAGGCCATCAAGAAACCCGACAGCCTGGCCAAAATGGCAAATCAGCTGAAAGCCGACGGATACGACATAACCGAAAGCAAACTGAACAAGATGCTGGAGGCGTACATCGATTCCGATGCCTCTGAGATCATCCATGTAAGGGCGCGTACCGGAGATAAGAAGCTTTCATTGCGGATCTGCGAGATCGTGGGCGCGGAAGCGGAAAATCTGGTCAAAGACGCGTACATCGGCTGTACGGTCGCCATTTTCAACAATCCGCGCGAAGCGGTAAAACCGGACTCTTCCAAAGCGGTGCGGAACATGGTGCTGGGAGCGGCGGCCGGGTTTATCCTGAGCTGCATCGTGGTCATCGCCATCTACCTGCTGGACCGCTCGATCAAGAACGGCGAGGATCTGGAGAAACTCAGCGGCGTACGTTATCTGGGCGAGATCCCCGATATCAATGAAACGTTCAAAGGCGGAGATAAATATTACAGCTCCTACGCCCGCGCAGGCGGAGAAAGGAGCGGTACCTGATCATGGGCATTTTCAATTTTAAAAAGAAAGACAATATCACTGAAAAAGAAAACCGCGCGGAAGACCTGATCAATGAGAATACCGCGTTCAATATCCGTGAAGCGTTCAACACGCTCCGCACCAACGTTGTGTTCGCGCTGGCGCCCTCCGGCGGCAAACGCCTGATGGTCACGTCTTCCAACCCCTCCGAAGGCAAGAGCACCACGTCCGTGAATCTGGCCGTAGTACTGGCACAGAACGGCAACAAAGTGCTGCTTATCGACGGCGACCTGCGCAAACCGAAACTGCATCAGTTCTTCGAAGTGGACTACACGCACGGGTTGTCCCGCTTTCTCGTCGGGCAGGAGTCGCTTAACGAGGCGCTGGTACATACGCACATCAAAAACCTTGACCTGATCCCCGCGGGCGTGATCCCGCCCAACCCTTCCGAACTGCTGGGCAGCAACCGCATGAAGGTCTTCCTGGAGAAGGTCGAAGAGTATTATAACTACATCATCGTTGACACCCCGCCCATCAACGTGGTCACCGATGCCGCCGTGCTCTCCAAGTACGTCTCCGGCGTGCTGCTGGTGGTGCATTACGGCAGCACGAACCGTGACGATTTCCGCAGGTCGGTGAACCAGCTCAAGATCGCCGGGGCCAACATAATCGGCTTCTCGATGGTGGCGGTCAAATCCGAGCACAAGGGCTACTACAAAAACTACCGCGGCTATAAGAAAGACTATTACTCCGCGTACGGCTACGGCGCCCGCAGCACGAGATCGGGAAGCACGCGGAGCAACAGCGGTTCCGGCAGCGGGCGGTCCGGAAGCACCGGCGACGCAAACACACTGCAATTTAAAAGCGAAAGCGTCGACGATGACGAAGAGTAATTAATGATCGACATCCATACGCATATATTGCCCTGTATTGACGACGGGGCCAGAGACGCGGAGACCGCGGTGACGATGCTGCGGATGATGAAGGCGCAGGGCGTTGACCTGATCGGCGCGACACCGCATTATTACTGCCTCGACTGTACCCCGGAGGAGCATCGGGCCAATGCCGAAAAGGCATACGGAACACTGATGTACAGCTGGGAGAACGCCGCGGGCGAACGCGCGGCGGAACTGCCGGAAATACGCATCGGCGCCGAAATATACCTGGCGGAAAGCCTGCAGGCGGTAGAAAAGCCGGAACTGCTCAAGATATCCGGTACCGATCTGATGCTGTTTGAACTGCCGTTCACCGGATTCACCCGCTGGATCCCCGCCGTGACGGAACTGGTGGCCGCCAAAGCGAAAGGCCGCCCGCTGTTCGCGCACATTGACAGATATATCCACCTGTACGGCCGGAGAGTAATGGACGCGCTGGAGGCATTGCCCGGCGCCGCGTTCCAGTTCAACTCCGACGCTTTCGATGACAGAGCGGTGCTGAAATACATGTATTCTCTGATCGACCGGGGATATGCGGTATTTTTCGCCAGCGACTGTCACGGCGCGCACCGCCGCCCGCCGGATCTGGGAGAACGGCTGCCCGTGCTGGAGAAAAAGCTGACCAAAAAGTTTTCGGCGGAAGTTTACGCCGAGATCGTTCAGCGGCAGTACTCGCTGCTCAATTCGGACAGCGCCGCTTAACTCATACCGCGTACGCATCGCGCAACTTACGGAGCAGACATATGAAAAACAGGGAACTGAAGTACCTTTTCAGCGTGAAAGGAATAATACTGACGGTGATCGCGGCCGCGGCGGCGGTCACGGCGGTCCTGTTCTGTCTGCGCGTCGAAAAGACGTACGGCGCCGCCCAGGAATACGGCAATCCGGTGGTGCTGCGATCCGGTGACCGCGATAATAACGAAAACTCCTCGCCGATCATGAGTTATAAGGAACTGTCCTATACATATAAAGAGATCGGCGCGACCTGCACCGAATGGACGGACGAAGAGCCCGCCGAAGGCGCGACGCCGGGACTGTATTTCATCTCGAAAGACAATCTGCAGTACTGTATATACGATACGGACGCGGCCGCGCTGTGCGGCGGGACACACACGCTTTCCGACTTCAATTACATGTGGCTGAATTCGGAAGATGACGGCTTTTACGTGCTGGTCAACTTGGCGGGCAAAGATGTTGACCTGTCCGGTTACTACGTTCTCGCGCGGGATAAAAGCTTTATGTACGCGTCCCGGGTGCTGATCAACTGCTATGAAGCGGAGACCGTTGACCTGAGCGGTACGATCCTTAACGGCACGCTGCTGGCTCCGTACGCCAAAGTTAAGTCCGACGCGGGAACATATATATTCGGACAGGTGCTGTCCGATTCCGCGGAAGGCGAGCCCCGGACGTACCGCGAGATCAAATTTACCGGCTACTACAGCCTGTTAAACAGCCAGGACAGCGTTAGTTTCACCAACGACGCGGTGCGCGCGGAGGCGGTCAGATATCTGATGACGCACAACGAGGAAGGCCTGTACAGCGGCTACAACGAAAACAGCCGGCTGAAAAAATCGGACCTCGGCGCGGTCAAGGAACTGGACCTCAGCGGGCATATCCTGAAGGATGGATT
Source organism: Clostridia bacterium (assembly GCA_017620915.1). Lineage (GTDB taxonomy): Bacteria > Bacillota > Clostridia > UBA1212 > UBA1255 > UBA1255. The sequence goes on from JAFZSK010000087.1 coordinate 23,306, forward strand.
TGAGAAGGATCTAAGCCTGCTCACGGGCCTTGAAGTGCTGAAACTGAACGACACGAACCTGACGAAATTGACATTCACCGGCTTCGATTACCTGCGCGAGCTGGAGGCGAACAATACGCCGCTGGTCAGTGTTGACCTTTCCGGCGCGCCGGCGCTGATGCGGCTCTCGCTGGAGCATACGGCGCTGACTTCGCTGGACCTTTCGGGCAACACGCAGCTGCGCATCCTCTGCCTTGCCGGCAGCCATATCGGGCGGTTCCCGGACGTGAGGGAGCCGTTTCTGGAATACATTGACGTTACCGATACCGCGCTCACGAACAATCTGCTCAACGGCACGAATCTCCCGGCGCTCAAGACGCTGCTGATTGCCGACAATCCGGCGTTCAGCGGTCTGATATTGACCACGTTCCCCGTGCTGGAAACGCTGGATTGCTCGAATACCGCGATCAATGTCCTGGTATTGCCCGCGATGCCGCAGATCAAATACCTGCGGGTCAGCGGCACGCTGATCGAAAAACTGGATCTCACCGGGATCAAACACCTGTATGTATGCGAAGCATATTGCGACAATCTGAAAGAACTGAAGATCAACCGATATGCCGACGCACTGTACACCAACATCGTACCCACCGTGGTCAACTAACGCGGCACAGCGTTAAAAAAACTGACAGATCATGAAAAAAGACAAGAACCAACTCAAACTGAAAACCGGAAAACCGCCCTTCGGCAGCCGCGCGCTGCGCGCCGGTAAAGACGCGGAGCGCCTAAATATATTGCCCGAATGGCCGGAAAAGTACCGCCGCAACCTGAGTACCGAAGCCATCGGCATGAAAAAGCTCGAGGGGTTCAAGGAAGTTGACGCCGAAAAGCTCCGCCGGAAACGCGCCGAAAAAGAGCGCAAAAAACGCCGGAGCAAGATCGTATATATTGCTGTTCAGTCCGTACTGATCGCGGTGATGCTGTTCGCGGTGGCCAAACTCGGCGAAAACTACAAGAGCAATGTGGCGGGCAAAGAGCATCAGCAGCAGATCCGCGAACTCACCGGACGCACTTCCGCGCCGCAGGTGTACGTCACGCCGGATCGCGAAGTGCCGCCGTACCCGATGGCTACGCCCAAGCGCATCGAATATCCCGCGGACGAATTCACCAAGACCCGGGAGGATCTGCTGTTTTACAAGAACATGAACAGCGATTTCCAGTTCTGGCTGTACATTCCGGACTCCCAGGTGGATTATTACGTGATGCAGGGCAAGACTAATGACGACTACCTGCGCCGGGATATCACAGGGGAGTACAATCACTCCGGCTGCCTGTTCCTGGATTACCGGAACAACGGCAAGACCATGGAAGGCCACACGATCATATACGGCCACACCATGAACGACCTGAGCATGTTCGGCGAACTGCGGGATTACATGGAGCAGGATTATTACGACACGCACCGCTATTTCTACACACTGTCGCCGGACACGGTGACCATGTGGCGCGTGTTCTCCGTATACATTACCACCGTGGACGAGTATTACATCGAAACGTATTTCAGAACGCCCACGGATTACCTCGATTACATTAACGGCTTTAAGAACTCCTCGATGCATCCCACGGACACCGTGCTGGTGGAGACGGACGACGTGCTGACGCTGTCCACCTGCTACCGTCTGTATCACGGCGCGGACGGCCGGCTGGTGGTGCACGCGGTGAAGGTCGGTACTTCGCCGATGTTCTGAGGCCCGGAGACGATACGATGAAAATTACCGGTGAAACAAGCAAAAAATTCGGCAGCGTGCCCGTGAGCAATCTGTTCATCAGCGATTTCCTGCCCGGCATCAGCGGGGACGCGGTGCGGGTATATCTTACACTTTTGTATTACGGCGGCCAGAATATCAAGTACGACGAAGCGGCGCTGGCCAATGTGCTGGGCGTCAATATTTCGGTCGTGGACGCCGGACTGATCGAACTGGAATCCCGGGGCCTGATCCTGCGCGAGGGCAAAGATATTATTCTGCCGGATCTCGCGGAGAAGCACGTGCGGGACAACTACAATCCGCGCACCGCGCCCCGCAGCGACGCCGGCGCCAATGACCGCACCCACCTCCTGAGAGCCATCAGCGACCGTTTCTTCGGCGGCCAGATGTCCCAGTCCTGGTATAACGACATAGTGCTCTGGGCAGACACGTACGGCTTCTGTGACGAAGTAGTGTTCATGATCTTTCAGCAGAACACCGACCATTCCATGAGCCGCCCGTACATGAAAAAAGTGATGGAGTCTTATGGCGAGCGGGGGATCCGCACCGTGGATCAGATGAACAGCTGGCTGCAAAAGCGCGACACGTACGTAAAGATCCGTTCGAAGGTGGCGGCCAATCTGAAATTGAATCCGTTGTCTGTTTACCAGGAGAAGTATATTGAAAAGTGGTTCTACGAGTACGGATACGGGTTCGACGTGATCGACCTGGCGCTGAAGGAAGGCGCGGGCATGAAGAATCCGTCGTTTAATCTGTACGATAAGATATTGACCGACTGGCACAACGCGGGGCTCGCGGATGTCGAGGCGGTCAAAGCGCATATTGCCGCCCGGCGCAAAGCGGCGCAGGGAAGTGCGGGCAAAACCGACCGGCAGAGCGGCAGCGGCCGCAACTACGACCAGCGTCAATACGGCGAAGGCTTTTACGACAGCGTTTACGGTGACGACAAATGACGATCAGAGAAAACATCATCGCAGCGGCAGAAACTGAACTCGCGGCCCGCCGGCGGCGTGCGGAGCTCGCGTACGAGCAGCGCAAAGCGGCGCTCTATAAAGACTGCCCCGAACTGGCGGAGATCCGGGCGCGGCTCAACTGCATCCGCGTCTGCGAGGATTATCTGTCGATGGAAATGCAGGCGCCGGCCGCGGTCCGCAAACAGGCGGGTGAGCAGTACGCGCCGCTGTTCGAACTGGATGACGCGGCGCTCGCCCGGGAGCGCAATAAGGCGGAAGCGGAATACGCGGACGCTGTAAAAACCGCGGACGAAGCCGGTCTGGCGCGGGAGAGGTTTTATTGTCCCCGCTGCCGCGACACCGGCTCTGTGACCGGCCCGGACGGCGAAACGGAACGCTGCGGGTGTTTCGGCGAGCTGCTTCGCGCCGAGATCGTGAAGGCATCCGGATTGCCCGCATGCAGTGTCGGTTTTGACGACCTCGACCTTGGAATATACGGAAACGGCAAAGCCGCCGGAGACGCCGGCGAACCGCGCCGCACCGCGGAAAAAGCGTACAAGGCCGCGCGGGAGTTTGCCGCCGGGAACGGCGGGGACAACAAGACCCGCATGTTCATCACCGGCAAAGTCGGCGTAGGCAAAACTTATCTCGCGTGCGCCGTCGGCCTCGAAGCGGCCGCCCGCGGTCAATTCGTTTTTTATGGCGGCATCTCGGACATCCTGGACGCGCTGCAGTTCCGGGTGTTCAATTCCGACGAGGAACGCGAAGCATACGACGCGCGCCGGGAGTATATCAACGGCGCGGATCTGCTGATAATTGACGACCTCGGTGTGGAAAATATCACCGACAAACGTTTCGAAAACCTGATCACGCTGCTGGACCGCCGCACGGGCGACGGGCTCCGGACGGTGATCACCTCCAATCTCGGTCTCAACGAGATCGCCCGCGTATACGGCGAACGCCTCGCGTCCCGGTTCGCGGACCGCGACAACACATTAAATCTGCGCCTGACCGGCGACGACCTCAGGCTCATCAAAAAAAGTAAATAACATTACAGGCTGGTGAATTCATGGATCTTGAAACTATCCGAAACAAAAGCGTAGCGGACCTTCGGGAGATCGCGGCGATGCTGGGCATCAAGGTGCCGGACAAATGCACTAAAGCACAGCTGATCAAACTGATCGCCGGCGACGGCGGGGACAATAAAGAGGCACCTGCGGCGGAGACCGCGCCCGCACCCGCACCGGCGCCCGCCGCGGAACAGACTCCCGCGGCAGAGGCAACAACGGCCGCCTCCGACAAACCGCAAAAAACGGGTAAACGCGGCCGCCCGAAAGGCTCTTCGGGCAACAAGAACGCAGCGCCCGCCAAAGCCGAGCAGGCTGCCAAAGCGGAGCAGCCTGCCAAAGCCGAGCAGCCTGCCAAAGCGGAGCAGCCTGCCAAAGCCGAGCAGCCGGAATCTGCCCGGAAAGGCAAGCGCGGCCGTCCGCCTAAATCCAAACAGGAGGCACCTGCCGCTGAAAAAACCGAGGAGAAACCCGCCGAAAAGCCGGCGGAAAAGTCCGCGGAAAAACCCGCGGAGAAGGCCGGCGACAAGTCCGCCGAGGAGCCGAACGGGAACGGTGGAAACGGCCGTAAACTCGAATTCAGCGAGAATTCCGAAGAAGTCAGCGGCCTGCTGGACGTGATGCCCGAAGGGTACGGCTTCCTGCGCACCAACAAATACTACACCGGCAACAAAGACGTTTTCGTGGCGCCCAACTTCATCCGCAAGTACGCGCTGCGCACCGGCGACGAACTCACCGGCCGCTCACGCCCGCAGCGCGACAACGACAAATACCAGGCCCTGTTCTACATCACCTCCATCAACGGGCGGCCCCCCGAGCAGGCGAATTCCCGGGTCGCGTTCGAGTCGTTGACGCCGATATATCCGGACGAGCAGCTGAAGCTTGAAACCACGCAGAATGAATTGTCCACACGACTTATCGACCTGATCGCCCCCATCGGCAAAGGTCAGCGCGGCATGATCGTGTCGCCACCCAAAGCCGGTAAGACCGTGCTGCTGAAGAAGATCGCCAACGCCATCACCGCTAATTATCCCGAAGTCAAACTGATCGTGCTGCTGATCGACGAGCGCCCCGAGGAAGTTACGGACATGCGCGAATCTATCCAGGGCGAAGTGGTCTCTTCTACCTTCGACGAAATGCCGGAGCGCCACATCAAAGTAGCGGAAATGGTGTTTGAGCGCGCGCGGCGGCTGGTGGAATTCGGGCACGATGTGGTCATACTGATGGACAGCCTCACGCGCCTCGCCAGAGCGTACAACATCACGATCACACCCACGGGCCGGTCGCTTTCGGGTGGTCTCGATCCGGGCGCGATGTACAGTCCCAAGAAGTTCTTCGGCGCCGCCCGCAATATACGCGGGGGAGGGAGCCTGACTATCGTTGCCACCGCGCTGATCGACACCGGCAGCAAGATGGACGACGTGATTTTTGAAGAGTTCAAGGGCACGGGCAACATGGAACTGCACCTGGACCGCAAATTGTCCGAAAAGCGCGTGTTCCCGGCCATCGACATCAATAAATCCGGCACGCGTAAAGAGGAACTGCTGCTTTCGGAGGCGGCCATGAACGCCGTATATTCCATCCGCAAAGCCATCGCGGCGGCGGGCGGCGCGGACGTAACCGAGGCCATTGTCAGCAAGATGCTGAAGACGCAGGACAACGACGAATTTATAAAACTTGTGAAGGTCGGCATTGACCGGCCCGGCAACTGACGCAGTTGCCGCACGCGAGGCACGCACGGGGAGCATCCGAAATGAGAGTAGTTATCGTAGGCGTGGGTAAGATAGGACAATACATGGTCCACAGCCTGGTGGCCGAAGACCACGACGTGGTGGTCGTCGACAACGACGTAAAAGTCGTGGAAGAGATCACCAACCAGTACGACGTCATGGCGGTCTGCGGCAACGGCGTCGACTGGGAAACGCTGGAAGAAGCCGGCGTGGCCCAGGCGGAACTGGTGGCGGCGGTCACGGACTCGGACGAGAAAAACATGTTGTCCTGCTTCATGGCGCGCAAACTGGGCGCGAAGCATACTATTGCCCGTATCCGCAATCCCGAATATAACGACAACAGCCTGGGCTTCATTAAAGAACAACTGGGCCTGTCCATGGCCATAAACCCGGAGCAGCTGGCGGCAGAGGAGATCTATAACCTGCTGAAGCTGCCATCCGCGGTCAAAGTCGAATACTTCTCCCGGCGCAATTTCGAAATGGTGGAGCTTAAGCTGCCCCCGGACTCGCCGCTGGACGGCATGAAACTGTCGGATATGCGCCAGGAGTACAAGGGGCAATATCTGGTCTGCATCGTCCAGCGCGGCGATAAAGGCTATATCCCGGACGGCAGCTTCGTGCTCAAGGCGGGCGACCGCATCGGCATCAGTGCCACCCGCAGCGAGATCATCCGGCTGTTCAAAGTGCTGGGCGAGCGGCGCAAGCAGGTGCGCAGCGTGATGATCCTGGGCGGCAGCCGCACGGCGTTCTATCTGGCAAAGATGCTGCTGGCGGCGGGCAACCAGGTCAAGATCATCGAACGCGACCGCGAGATCTGCCGCGAATTATGCGACGCGCTGCCCAAAGCGGTGGTGCTGCAGGGCGACGGCGCGCAGCAGGAACTGCTGATGGAAGAAGGTCTGGAGCAGCAGGACGCGTTCGTGGCGCTGACGGGCATTGACGAAGAAAACATTCTGATGTCCATATTTGCCGTCACCCATAAAGTGCCCAAAGTAATTTCCAAAGTCAATCGCGACGAAATGGGCCGCCTGGCCGAAAAAATGCAGCTGGACTGCATCGTCTCGCCCCGCAAACTGGTGGCGGACATCATCGTGCGGTACGCCCGCGCGCTGCACAATTCCGAGGGCAGCAACATCGAAGTGCTGTACCATCTGATGGACGGCTACGCCGAAGCGCTGGAGTTCCACGTGAACGAAGGCTCCCCGGTCATAGGCACGCTGCTCCGCGACCTTCGTACCAAACCGGGCACGCTGATCGCGGGCATCATCCGCGACCGCAAGGCGATGATTCCCTCAGGCAACGACATGATCCTGGCCGATGACAACGTAGTGATCATCGGCCGCAGCGGCCGCATCGCGGACGTGGCGGATATTCTGGAATAAGGCCGGCGGGCGCGCGGTCAACGACGAACGGGTAAGGTACTGTCAATGAACAGGCGAATGGTTATCTACACACTGGGAATACTGCTGGATATCGAGGCGGTGCTGATGTTATTGCCCGCCGCGGTGTCGTTCATGTTCGGCGAGCTGCGTACGGGAGCGATGCTCGTCGTTGCCTCCGGCGCAGCCGCGATGGTCGGCACGCTCGGGCTGTTCCTGTGCCGCAAGCACGACCGCACGATCTACGCCAAAGAAGGTTTCGTGATCGTTTCGCTGGCGTGGCTGGCAATGACGCTCTTCGGCGCACTGCCCTTCGTATTTGCCGGGGAGCTGGGCTTTGTTGACGCAATATTTGAGATCGCCAGCGGCTTCACGACCACCGGAGCTTCGATCATCACCGATCTGGACAAGATCAGCCGCGGCCTGATGTTCTGGCGCAGCTTCACTCACTGGATCGGCGGCATGGGTGTGCTGGTGCTGATGATGGCGATATTGCCCTCCGACACCGACGGTTCCGTCCACATCCTGAAAGCGGAGATGCCCGGTCCCACTTTCGGCAAACTGGTCCCCAAACTGCGCAAGACCGCAATGATCCTGTACCTGATCTACATCGGCATTTCGGCCACCGAAGCGATCCTGCTGATGTGCGGCGGCCTGAATCTGTACGAGGCCCTGATCTATACTTTCGGCACCGCGGGCACCGGCGGTTTCGGCCTCAAGGGCGACAGCCTTACCACCTACACGCCGTACGTGCAGTGGGTCATCGCGATATTTATGATGCTGTTCGGCGTCAATTTCAATCTGTACTACCTGGCGCTGATGGGCAAAGTCAAAAGCGCGGTCAAGAGCCGCGAACTGTGGCTGTACCTGAGCATCATCGCGGTCAGCATCTGCATCGTGGGCTTCCATATCCGGACGCTGTATACGAATTTCGGCGACACCGTGCGCACATCCACGTTCCAGGTGGCCTCGATCGTGACCACTACCGGCTATTCTACCGCGGATTTCGATTCCTGGAACGGAGTGGCCAAGGGCATGCTGTTCCTGCTGTATTTCGTGGGCGGCTGCGCGGGGTCAACGGCCGGCGGCATCAAGATCTCCCGCCTTATCCTGCTGGGCAAGACCATCCGCCGCGACCTGCGCCACATGGTGCACCCGCATTCGGTGGGTGTCGTGAAATTCGAGGGCAAGCGCGTCAGCGACCAGACGCTGAACGGCGTCACATCGTTCTTCCTCCTGTACTGCGCCATACTGGCGGGGGTGTTCCTGCTGCTCAGCGTATTCGAGCCGTCGGTCAACGTAGAGACCAACCTCACGGCCACGATGGCAACGCTCAACAACGTCGGCCCCGGCTTCGGCAAAGTCGGCCCCTATCTCAGCTACGCGTTTTATTCGCCGTTCTCCAAACTGGCGCTCACGCTGTCAATGCTCTTCGGCCGCCTGGAGATCTACCCGCTGATATTGATATTGTCGCCGAACACCTGGAAAAGAAGATAGGCTGTTTGCATTTTGCCCCTTTGAATTTGCCATTTGCCATTTGCAATTTGCCATTAAAATGTGGTATACTTCCCGTTGCCGCAAGGCCGTAAACGCTTAGCAGAACGATCCGCAGACAGATCGGCAGAGGAATTGCATGAAAAACTGGCTGGAAAGATTCAAAGACTTTATATTGCCCGGCAGCGCTAAAAATAAAGAGACTGACGGGGAGCCCGCGCCTGTGCCCGCGTCCGAACGCACGGGGAAGAACTCGGTGCGCTCCGGTTCGTATTTTGCCGGCGCCGGGAAGGCCAAGCATCCGCTGGGCATGACGGAGCGGCAGGTGAACATGTGGTCGTTGGCGACGCTGGCCATCGTGCTGCTGGATCTGATCGCGTTCGGGTTTATTGCCGGCCGGCTGCTGTACGGGTTTACCGAACGGATCTGTTACGCGTTCGGGCTGGACAGCGTAAGTTTTGTCAACCACAGTTTTAAACAAGTTGAACTTATGATCGCGTACGCCGTGGATTTCATTCTGGGCGGATTACTGGTGTGGCTGACGCTGGGCATTGCCTCGGTACTGGCGGACGAAGCGTTCCTGAAGATCCGGCGGCGGCATATACTGCTGATCGTGGCGGGGTTCGCGGTGCTGTTTTTGATATTGACCCTGATCAGTGCGGCGGCGGGACACAGATATGATTCGTATTACACGTACCGGTTCATGGCGCCGATGCTGTGCTACGCGGGCGGAGCGGCGTTTCTGGGATTGGCCTCGCTGCGGCTGGACGTGAAATAGACCGGTGTAAAACATTTTTAACGGAGCGCGGGGAGGCGGCCGGATGCTCGGGTATTTGCTGTTTTTGATATATCTGGTGCTGGGCGTGATGATGGCGGCGTACCTGCTGCCGGAAAAGCGCCTGCTGGTGCGGCTGTGGGCCGGTTTCGTGCTGGGCATAATTGCCCTTATGTGGTCGAATATCCCGTTCTCATTTCTGCTGGGCTTCGGCAAAGCGTCGCATCTGTGCGGCCTGGGGCTCACGGTGCTGCTCACGTTCGGATTGTATTTCTACCGCGCCAAAAGAGATAAAAAGCCTTTGTTTGAAAAACACGGTATGGCTGCGCGCATTTTCGGCGATTTTGCCGGCGGATTCACGCACGATGACCGGCGGCTGCTGTTACTGGTATTGCCCTTCATGCTGTTCGCGGCGATCTGCCTGGGCAACCATTCGTTTTATAACGTTGACGGCAGCCTGTACACCGGGCAGTGCACCTACGGCGACATGAACTTCCACCTGGGCATCATCACCAGCATGAAAGAGCAGGGCACGTTCCCGCCGGAATACAGCATCTGTCCGGGCAACCAGCTGGATTACTACTTCCTGTGCGACTCGGTATCGTCGTCGCTGTACTTATTCGGAATGGGGCTGCGCGCGGCGTACGTGCTGCCCATGATGTTCGGCTTCCTGCTGGTGTTCCTCGGCTTCTGGCTGCTGGCGGAGGCGGTGCTGGGCAAGTTCTCCAAAGCCTCCATCGCGTTCGTACTGTTCTTCCTGAACGGCGGTTTCGGCACGTTCTATTTCCTGGACAATCTGCGCAAGGATCCCAAAAACTTCACTCAGATATTTACGGAGTACTACCATACTCCGACCAACTACGTCAATTCCCAGGGCGGCACCAGCAATATCTGCTGGACCAATACAGTGGTGGATATGATGCTGCCGCAGCGGGCAACGCTCTTCGGCTGGATGCTGCTGTTCCTGGTGCTGTACCTGCTGTATAATTCCGTCTTCGAGAGCGAGAAGGCGCCGTGGAACCGGCATTTTATTGCCGCCGGTGTGCTGGCGGGCCTCGCGCCGATGGTGCAGACGTACACCTACTTCACGATCGGGCTGGCCGCAGCGGCGTGGCTGGTGTACTCGGTGATCCGCGATAAATTCTCCAAAAAGACACTGCTGTCGTGGGTGACGTTCGGGGTGCCCGCGCTGGCGTTGTCGATACCGCAGCTCAAGATCTGGATATTCGGCGCGGTGGGGGGCAAGAGCTTCATCAGCATCGCGTTCAACGCGTACAACGAGACGGACAACTGGCTCTGGTTCTGGGTCAAGAACGTGGGCCTGGTGTTTATCCTGCTGTTGCCTGCGTTCCTGAGCGTGCCGAAGAAACTGAAGCTGATGTATTCGGCGGGACTGTTGATATTCGTTGTCACCGAATTCGTGAAATTCCAGACGTTCGCGTACGACAACAACAAACTCTACCTGATGTGGTACGCGTTTTCCACGCTGATCGTGGCGGATTTCCTGGTGGAATGCTACCGCAAACTGGAGGGTGTGCGCGGGCGCGCAGTGATCGCCGTGATCCTGCTGGTGATCGCCACCAACGCCGCGGTGCTGACAATGGGCCGCGAGATGTACTCCGGCTTCCGCCCGCAATCCTATTCGCTCTACGACGCCAAAGCCGTGCGCGCCGCGGAGTTCATCGAGGAGAACACTCCTTCCGACGCGTTGTTCATCTGCCACAATAACCACAACAACGTCATTGCCTGCCTCACCGGCCGCAATATATTCGTGGGCTCCGGCACGTTCCTGTACTCCCACGACGTGGGCTACCAGGAGCGCCAGAACGCGCTGTATTCGATCTTCAACGATCAGGTCGATTTCGAGAAGTACCGCGAAGAATACGGCTTCGACTACGCGTACATTTCGGAGTGGGAGCGCGCCAACCTGGACAAGGGCAGCTTCATTTCCGACTACCTGAGGGACACCTACACGCTGGTGTATGATCAGGACAACATCCAGATCTACGACCTTAACGCGCCGCTTTCGGCGACGCCGTGACCCCGCCCGATTACAGGTGACAACTGCCGCAAAATGTGATATAATGCTACCATCCCCGGTTTCCGCCGCGGAGGGCAAAGCATGCCTTATTGACGGAAACGCGGTCAATTAAGCATTTGGAGTGTTACAAGTGAAAAAAGAAACAGTTGTCCCCGCGAAAAATGAGCCGGCCGGCGAAGCGCCGGTGAAAGTTGCCCGCAGCAAGACCTTTTTCGCGTATATATCCCGCATGAAATACATCACCCGCTGGGGCCTGATGCGTAACACCGAAACGGAGAACATCCAGGAGCACAGCCTGCAGGTGGCGATGCTGGCCCACGCGCTGGCGATCATCCACAATGACCTCAACAACGGCGAACTGTGGGAGACCGTGCTGGACCCCGAAAAAGCGTGCCTGTACGGCGTGTTTCACGACTGCGACGAGATCATCACCGGTGACCTGCCGACGCCGATCAAATACGCGAATCCGGTCATCCGGGACAATTACCACGACATCGAATCCCAGTCCAAAAACAAACTGCTGGGCATGCTGCCCGAGTCGCTCCGGCCGGTATACAAAGACATCCTGTTCTTTGAGTCGCTGGATCCCGAGTACCGCGCGATCGTGAAGGCGGCGGACCGGCTCTCCGCGTATATCAAGTGCGTGGAGGAGTGCAAGGCGGGCAATTCCGAATTCTTCCGCGCGCGCGACAGCGTGAGGGACAGCATGCGGGCAATGAAGCTGCCGGAGCTGGATTACTTTATTGACAACTACCTGCCGGCGTACTCGCTCACGCTGGACGAGCTGGAAAACACGAAATAGTTGCAAGCTAATAAGTTTTAAGTTATAAGTTTTAAGTTTTAAGTTAAGGATGTAGATTATGGGTTTATTTGACAAGATCTTCGGAACATACAGCGAACGTGCCATCAAGCAGATCAAGCCGGTGGTGGCCGAGATCAACGCCCTTGAGCCGGAAATGGAAAAAAAGACCGATGCGGAACTGCGCGGGATGACCGACGCGTTCAAAGCGCGGCTGGCGGCGGGCGAGGAGCTGGACGATATATTGCCCGAGGCGTTCGCCGTGGTGCGGGAAGCCGCCAAGCGCGTGCTGGGGCAGCGGCATTACGACGTGCAGCTGATCGGCGGCATTGTCCTCCACCAGGGGCGGATCGCTGAGATGAAGACCGGTGAAGGCAAGACGCTGGTATCTACATTGCCCGCGTACCTGAACGCGCTCACCGGCAAAGGCGTGCACCTGGTCACGGTCAACGACTACCTGGCCAAACGCGACAGCGAATGGATGGGCAAGATATACACGTTCCTGGGCCTGACGGTAGGCTGCATCGTACACGACCTCACGCCCGACGAACGCCGCGCCGCGTACAACTGCGACATCACCTACGCCACCAATAACGAGCTGGGTTTCGACTACCTGCGGGACAACATGGTGATCTACAAGCAGCAGCTCGTGCAGCGCGACCTGAACTTCGCCATCGTGGACGAAGTCGACAGTATCCTGATCGACGAGGCGCGTACGCCGCTGATCATTTCGGGTGCGGGCAACAAATCCAGCGAACTTTACGAGCGCGCCGACGGCTTCGTGAGCAATCTCAAAGCGCTGGTCATCAAGGAAACGGACAACAAGGACCTGATGGAGGACGTCACCGAGGATTATATCGTTGACGAAAAAGCGCGCACCGCCACCCTCACCACCGTGGGCGTGCAGAAAGCCGAAAAATACTTTAACCTGACCAACCTGTCCGACCCCGAGAACGCCGAGATCTCCCACCACATCAACCAGGCGCTCAAAGCGTACGGCACGATGAAGCGGGATATCGACTACGTGGTCAAAGACGATCAGATCATCATTGTCGACGAATTTACCGGCCGTCTGATGTTCGGTCGCCGTTACAATGAGGGCCTGCACCAGGCCATCGAGGCCAAGGAGCACGTCAAGATCCAGAAAGAGAGCATGACGCAGGCCACGATCACGTTCCAGAACTATTTCCGCATGTATCATAAACTGTCCGGCATGACCGGTACCGCGCAGACGGAGGAAGCAGAGTTCAACGACATTTATTCGCTGGATGTTATCGTCATTCCCACCAACAAGCCGGTGATCCGTATCGACTACCCGGACAGCGTGTACAAGACCGTGGCGGCGAAATACAAAGCGCTTCTGCGGGATGTGCAGGAAGTGCACGAAAAAGGGCAGCCTATCCTGATCGGTACGGTGTCGATCGAGAAATCCGAATACCTCAGCAAGATGCTCGGCCGCAGCGGCATCCGGCACAATGAGCTGAACGCCAAGAACCACGAGCGCGAGGCGGAGATCATCGCGCAGGCGGGCAAATACGGCACGGTCACCATAGCGACCAACATGGCCGGCCGCGGTACCGATATAGTGCTGGGCGGCAACAGCGAATACATGGCCAAACAGGACCTGCGCCGCGAAGGCTACAACGAGGAGCAGATCGCCGCGGCGGACAGCTACGCGGATACTGATGACGAGAACGTGCTGAAGCTGCGGGCGCATTACCGCGAGCTGGTGGCGGAGCACGACGTTGACACCAGGGCGGACCGGGAGAAAGTGCTGGCCGCCGGAGGCCTGTTCATAATGGGCACCGAGCGCCACGAATCCCGGCGTATCGACAACCAGCTGCGCGGCCGTTCCGGCCGGCAGGGCGACCCCGGTATGTCGCGGTTCTATATTGCCCTCGAAGACGACCTGATGCGGCTGTTCGGTTCGGAACGTATGATGAACATGATCGACGCGCTGGGCATGGGAGAGGATTACGCCATCGAGCACAAGCTGCTCTCCAACGCCATCGAGACCGCGCAGAAACGCGTGGAAGGCCGCAACTTCGATGCCCGCAAAAACGTGCTGCAGTACGACGACGTGATGAACCAGCAGCGCGAGATCATATACGCGGAGCGGCGGCGCGTGCTGGACGGCGAGAACCTGAAAGACAGCTTCCACGGCATGATCAAGAGCCGCATCCGGGATACGGTGGAACTGTACTGCAACAAGGACGTGGAGCCGGAATTCTGGAATCTGGATTCGGTAGAAGCGGATCTGGTGGGTATCGTGGATCCGGCGATCGTGGACAAATACCGCGCCGCGGGCAAACATATCAAACCCGATGAGCTGATCAAAGAATTGACCGACGACGCCATCGTGCGCTACGACGCCAAAGAGGCAGAATTGACGCCCGAACTGATGCGTGAAGCGGAGCGCGTGATACTGCTGCGCAGCGTGGACGAAAACTGGATGACGCATATCGACGCGATCGATCAGATGAAATACGGCGTGGGTCTGATGGCGTACGCCCAGAAGGATCCGATCGTGGAGTACAAGTTTCAGGCGTTCCAGATGTTCGAAGACATGAACAAGACGATCCAGGACGAGGCGGTGCGGCGCATGTTCAGCCTGCAGCTCCGGCAGAATACGCGGCTGGAGCGCAAGAGCGTGGCGGGTCCGGGCCGCGCGGGCTTCGAAGGCGAGGCGGAGCGGGCGAGAGCGGCAAAGCATATTGCCGCCGCCAGATCTGCCGAATCGGGCCGGTCGGGAGGCGGGGACAACGCCGGCGCTCCGGCCAGTCCGGGCAAACCCACGACGTTTGTCCGTAAAACTGCCAAAGTAGGGCGCAACGACCCCTGTCCGTGCGGCAGCGGGAAGAAGTATAAAGATTGCTGCGGGATAGATGATTAATGGCAACGCTGAAGGAAGAAGCGGCAAAATTTAAACCGGTGGACATCTCCAAATTGATGGCGGATGACAACAACGTGACCGACGCGATGCGCACGGCCTGCAGTTTGTATAATTCCGCACTGCGGGAGATCGCCGGCGGCAGCGTCAACGAGGCGCGCAGCGACCTGCGTAAGGCCGCGGCGTTGTGCCCCGAGTTCAACTATGCCATTATTCTGTACGGCATTTGCACGTTTTACACCGGCGACCGCACCGGCGCCATGCGCATCTTCAATTCCGTCAAATCGACCGCGGAACGCAGCCGCGCGATGCGGATATACGACCGGCTGGTGGACGAGGAATTGTCCGTGAACTCCGCTGAAGTGGCAGGCGCGCGGCTCCGGAAGTCGCTGGACTCTTTTGACGACGGCATCGAGAGCGTGTACAAACGGCGCGATCAGCAGCTGGCGGACAATGAGATTATCCGCCCCCGCAGTCTGTTTATTGACGGCGAGGAGACCGGCGACGGCAGCGGCGTCAAGATCACCACTTCCGGCTGGTCCGGGAAGCGCGGCAATACCTCCGGCGCGGGCAGTTCCGGCTCCGGCTCCGCCGCGGACGACCCCACCGAGGTGCGCAGGCGTAAGACCGTGGTAACGGTGCACAAACTTCCGGAACTGGAAGAAGAGCCGCCCAAAAAGCGCCGCAAGCCCGGACTGTACGTGCTGCTGATCATTATTTTACTGGCCGCGCTGCTCATTGCCCTCGTCGGCTGGGGCGTGACCTACGCGCGCTACCGGGCGCTGAAGAAACAGGCGGAACCGAAAGCCGCTGTCGCGGCAATTAGACTTTGTTCCTTTTGTGAATTAGGGAATTAGACTTTTTTCTTGAGTGAATTAGGGAATTAGAGAATTGGGGAGTTGGATATGGAGATCACCGGCAGCAGTGTGTTTGACCGCGAAACGGTTGAAACCACTTACAAAATGGCACTTTTTACAGAAGATCACAAAAAGGGAATGGTCAAAGTGACCATTTTATATGCGGTCCTGTTTACTTTGTGGCTTGCACTGTTGCTGATCACACGGCCTGCCAGCGGTTTTGAGCGGTTTTTCCTTATTTCCATGACGGCGTTGACGGTTTTGCTTTACGGATTGATGTGTTATTCATACTATGTTTTACCGCGCAAACAGTACAATAATATGGGCAGCATGAAAGATGTGGTCAATGACTTCCTTTTCAACGACGATGAGATCCGCGTCCGGAGCAAAGGCGAAAAAATCGAGGGCAAATCGGTCATTAAATACGAAAGCGTGATAAAAACTAAAGAGAACGACCGGTATCTGCTTTTTTACCAGACAAAGCGGCAGTTTTTAGTTGTGGACAAGACAACGCTCTCAGGCGGCACTGCGGCAGATATCGTGAATAAGATACGTCAGGCAACCCGCGCTTGATAATATTGCTCCAGACCTCAATTCTCAAATTTTCTAATTTCCTGATACTCTAATTCTCTAATTAGTTCAAGGAAAAAGGCCTGATTCTCTAATTAAAAAATGTTGCCAACCCCCTCCGCGAAGTGGTATAATCCAATTGAAAAAACTACCGGAGGTTTTTGTTATATGAGTCCCGAAAGAGCGCCATTCTCGGATCTGACACATCAGGTGGGGCCTATAGGCCTTATTGTCATGGAAAGCTGCCGCGACCTCGGTCAGCGGGTGGATAAGCACTTAAAAGCACTGCACGAAGAGCAGAATGAGATCATACCGGAAACGTTTATTATTAAGAGCCGTTGTCCGCGCTTCAGCAACGGTGAGGCCAAGGGTATAATTGACGAATCTGTGCGCGGCAAAGATATCTACATTCTGGTGGACGTGGGCAATTACAGTTTGACCTACAACATCATGGGCATCCAGAACCACATGTCGCCGGACGACCACTACGCGGACCTGAAACGCGTGATCCAGGCCATTGGCGGCAAGGCCAAGCGTATCAACGTCATCATGCCGTTCCTGTACGGCGGCCGCCAGCACAAACGCGCCGCGCGCGAATCTCTGGACTGCGCCAGCGCCATGATCGAGCTGCAGAACCTGGGCGTGACCAACATCATCACCTTCGACGCCCACGACTCCCGGGTATCCAACGCCATACCGCTCACCGGCTTCGAGAACGTGCATCCGTACTACCAGCTGATGAAATCCATACTGCGCTCTGTGCCCGACATTCAGGTGGACAAAGAGCATCTGATGATGATCTCCCCGGACGAAGGCGGCATCCACCGCAACCTGTACTACTCCACGCTGTTCGGACTGGACTTAGGCATCTTCGTCAAACGCCGCGACTTCTCGCGGATCGTCAACGGGCGCAATCCTATCGTTGCCCACGAGTTCATCGGTTCTTCGGTGAAGGGCAAGGACGTGCTGATCATGGACGACATGTTGTCCTCGGGCGATTCGATCCTTGACATCGCAAAAGAACTCAAGCGCCGCAAAGCGAACCGCGTGTTCGCGGGCGTGACGTTCGCGATGTTTACCGACGGCATCAAGCAATTCGACCAGTATTACAAAAAGGGCCTGATCGACAAGATCTTCTCCACCAACCTGACGTACCGCCGTCCCGAACTGGCGGAGCGGCCCTGGTTCGTGGAAGTGAGCATGTCGAAATACATTGCCAAACTGGTGGACGCGCTCAACTACGATGAGTCCATCAGCGCACTGCTGGATCCGCAGCAGCGTATCATGAACCTGCTGGAGCGGCACAACCGCGGCGAAAAGATCTAAGCCGGCACTTTTTCATAATCATCAAGGTCTTCAAGACGGCCGAAAATAAAGCGATCTTTGAGTGTTGACCCGGAGGAAACGTTATTCTTTAAAACGTTTCCTCCTTTGTTTTCGAGGAGGGCGAGATCCTCCGGAGACGCAGCGCCGGCAGCGCGCAGTGTGCGGATAATGATGTTGCCGTCGGGCAGATCGACGCCAAACTCCGCAGAATAGCAGCCGTTTTTCACTTCCACCGTGGTGACTGCGATCAGTTTAGAAGCCGACGTCAATTTGTAAATATCAATATATACTCCATCGACCGGCTGCCGGCTGCCGTTGTCGTCTAAATATTCCACTGTTCCGGTGATCGTCATACGTCCCGAAGCATCGTTTGCCGGACCCGGAGCATACACCGTGCCGTATTCGGTGCCGCCATGATTTACGTACAATCCTGCCAGTTCCATCGCCGTCTCCATGCTCGCGGTGCTGATGAACGTCTTATCTGCGGAATTGGCCGTGTAGATCGTGCGGCTTAAGCCGTTGGGGATGTGTGTCTCGTTCTCTGTGGGAATAAGACTGACAGTGAGGCTGCCGTTCGCGTCGGGGGAAGCGTAGAACATGACGTCAAAGCATTGTCGCCCTTCAACTTCATACGTCCGGTACACGCGCGAGTAGGTATTAACGGCGTCAACGAACTCCAGACCATAATGCGGATCCTGCAAATATTCGATGATAAAGCTGACAATTATGGGCGAATTCTTTTCGAAACAGCAGTTATCTGTTATGCCGACAGGAATCCAGGACAGAAAGCCGTCTTTTACGGTATGTGCTTCGAAAAACTCATCATCAGGCAGCGCTTTGATGAAGCCGCCGTCGTCGGGGAATACGAGTTCCGGGTGATCCGGTATTGGGGTTGTATTGCCGCCGGGGGTGACCACGGGCGGTTGTTCTGTCTCTGATATGATCACAGGGTCAGCCACGGCGTTGCCGGTCTGTCCGCTGCTTTTTTGTCCGCGCCCTTTCAGCGTAAGCACCGCCACGACGGCAATCAGGAACACCACCGCCAGCGCGGCGGCCGAAATTGCGGACATGGCGCGCAGACTGATCACGGAGCGGGAGCCTCCGGTCCGAGTGTCTGCGTTGACGCGGCGTGCGTTGTTGCGGAGATTGTCCGCGCTTTCTATAAATTGATCATCGAGCTGTGTAACTGCATCATAGATATCACGATTTTTCATCGTTATTCCTCCTTACAAACGACTTTAGGCGGGCGCGCAGGCGGGACAACCGCATTCTGACGTTTCCGCTGCTGATCCCGAACCGGTCCGCAATTATGTCCGTCTCTTCGAAGAAATAATAGCGCAGCACGAAAATATCGCGTTCCCGTTCGGGGAGCTGTTTCAGGAAGTCGTTCAGGCATCCGGCGAAGCAGGCGCTGCTCATGCCCTCCGGAAGGCATGCACGCAGTTCGTCCAGTGTTCTGCTGCCTGATTCAGTGAGTTCGTCTTCCGTCACTCCGAAGATGCCTGCCATGGCCCGGACGCTCTGGTAGTCCGGGATCCGCCTGCCGTTTTCCCACTTCGAAATGAGTTCGGGGGAGACAAACAACTGCTCCGCGAGCTGTTTCTGAGTCAGACCGCATTGACTTCTGTATTTGCTTATGGATTCGCCAATCGTCATTGCCGGCCTCCTTACGCCCGTGATTATATCACGCGGCGCAGCCGTTGTAACTTGACAAAACGAAACAGCGCTCCGGCCCTGATAAAGCGGAGCCGGAGCGTTAATAAGGTCAGTTATGATGCTTATTCCTGATAATAATGATCGCTGCTGCGGCCCCGCACAATGCCAGCACGATCCCGCCGATGAGCCACGGCAGTATGCGGGCGAACTTCGTGTTGCCGCTGTTGTCGCAGTCTATTGTTTCGCCGGGGTCAACACTCAGATATTCTTTCCGTACATATTCGTGCGGAAGTTCGTTTGTGTAGAGCCAGCTGTATTTCGGCAGATCGCCGCCGGACAGCTTCGCGGACTCCATTGTCCACTTGCGCTGCGAAAACACCGTGCGGCCGTCCCGTGTGTAGAACGCCTGCACCAGCAGTTCTTTGCCTTCGCCGCAATATTTTTTGTATGCGGGAACAGACAGTTCGAACAGCTCGGTGGCAGTGCCGGGATCGTCCGGGGAGAAGGCCGCGACGCTCATTGTCCGCCGCTCCGCCCATAGCACCGTGCCGTCCGAAGCGCGGATCACCAGAGTGACGGGGAGGTCGTTGACCGGTGCGCCGGTGTCGTTGACCAGCGTGACCGGAACGGAAATAACATCGCCGGGCGTGCGCGCTTCGGTGTATGTATCGACAACGATGCCCAGCGGCGCGTTGGTATTCTCCATCAGATATTTGAAATACGGATGCAGCGAAAGCGTGCGGGCGCTGGAAACAGCCGGCTCCAGCACGTCGGAGGTGACGCCCAGCGCCGCGGAGTTGGACGAGCCCAGGCCGCAGAAAAACAGCAGCCCGGTGTACGCCCGGCCGGCGCGGAACGCCTCTAACTGCGCGGACATCAGGTCGCAATAATATGTGATCCGCTCCGCATCGGTTAGATTCGGCTGCGCCTGGGCCCAGATGGCCGCGGTGCCGCTCATCGGCTTGCCTTCGCGGTTGATCCAGTACTCGCCGTGTTCGTTCAGAATAAACGCGTGGCCGATATATTTATCCGCCTTCCAGCCTATATCCGCCGTGGTGACGATCGGGCGGTTTTTCGTCATGTCTTCAATGCCGGAAATGCCGCCGGTGCCGAGGATGTACGGGTGGCATTCGATGGGGTCGTTGTCATCTACCGGCGGACGCCAGCCGTTGTCCCAGGGGCGATGCTGGAGGTCGTACTCGCGGCCCAGCTTGATGATGCGGTCGGGGAGGTCGTAGGTAGCCTCGTTCTGCGCATCGAATACGATCAGGGAAGGGTGGCTGCCCCGGTCGTCGATCCAGCGTTTGATCTCCGGCGTGATGGTCTTAATGGTGTCATCGCCGGCGTTGCCCCAGATCGGATACTCGTCGAAGATCATCATTCCGACCTCGTCGGCAATATCAAACCACTTGCTGTTGGCGTGGCCCAGATGCGTGCGGAAACAGGTCCAGTTGATGCTGCGGTACTCCGCGTACAATTTGCGGATCCAGGCTTCATCCCACGGCGTAGTGCCGCACAGCGCGTCGTCGAAATACCGCTCGATAGCCACATTCGTGCCGAACAGGAACCGCCGCTCGCCGTTGAGCAGCGCCATGCCGGTGCCGGCTTCGAACTCGAAGGTGCGCATGCCGAACCGCACGGAGTATGTGTCGCCGGAAGTTTCAACTTCCAGCCGGTACAGGTACGGATTTTCCGGAGTCCAGCATTTGTCCTTCGACCAGTCCGACAGCGTGATGGCCCCGGTGGTGAGTTCGGCGGTATCGTTCGCGGCGATGGTTATGCCGGCGGTGAAGAGCTCGCCGACTTTGCGCTCTGCCGTGTCCGGGCTGCCGTCGATGAACCGGCCGAGCTCGTACACGGTGAGCTTCATGTCGGTGACAATATCCTGATCCTTCCGGTTGAGCAGCCGGATCTTCGCGGTCACAGCGCCGCGGTCAATATCCGCCGCGGTCTGCACGGCGTCAACTTCCGCTCCGCCGTTGAAGATCAACTCCACCGAGTCGGTGATCCCCGGCTCGTCGTCGCTGGATTCGCCGTCGTACAGCACGTGCGCAGGCGTGTCCGGATTGTTGAACTGATTCGAGAATGACCCCAGCATGATCACGATCCGGTTCTCGCCTTTGTGCAGGAATCCGGTTATATCTGTCACCGAAGACGAATAGTTGTATTCATAGCTGCCGGCAAACGCGCCGTTGACGTATATATACCGCCCGTACATTGCGCTGCCGATGCGCAGCAGCACCTGGCCGGAAGGCTCTTCTTCCAGCACGACCCGGCGCATCAGCCACATTTTGGAGTTGCTGTAGCTGCCCAGCGAATACGCCGCGTCGCCCCACAGCCCCGGCACCGGCACCGCGTCCGCGAAGAACAGTTCCGGCACGGTCGCGGGTACTTCCCACTGCGAGTACTGTTCGCCGCACGCGTCCCAGATCCCGTCCAGCGGCACCGTGAGCCGCGCGCTGCCCGCAGGCAGATCGCTAACTGTGACCGTGCTGCTTTCCGGCGCGTACG
Organism: Clostridia bacterium; assembly: GCA_017620915.1. Lineage (GTDB taxonomy): Bacteria > Bacillota > Clostridia > UBA1212 > UBA1255 > UBA1255. The sequence continues at coordinate 45,099 of JAFZSK010000087.1, forward strand.
CGGGGGTGAAGCAGGCGATGCGCAGTTCGCCGCCGGTGGACGTAAACGTCAAGGTTTCGCCGTCTTTAAAGTCTCCCAGCCGGATCCCCGCTTCGGAATACGAGCGGCGGGGCGTAGCGGGAAGCGCGAATTCGGTGGAATTGCCGCCTGCGGCAGTGACAGAGAGAGTAGCGCCATTGTCCGCGGAATACGTGATGCTGAGCACATTGAATTGTCCGTTGCCGGCGACTTTTGCGGTGAACGACTGCCCTTCGGTGAGCCGCACGCTGGAGCCGTACGGGGCCATGACGTCCGGTTCAGCGCTAACCGAAAAACTGTCCGCGCTCACCGTGCCTTTCGGCGGTTCCTGTCCGCCCGCGGCACTTTCCTGCGTGAAATACAAGTAATCCAGATTCACGTCCACGGCGGGCCTGACCATGATATCCGAACCTTCCGGGATGTACACGATAGGGGAGACGGCAATATACGACGACTTCATATCCCACGAATTCGACGTGGAAAAGTCGATCACGCACAGCGGAATGAATTCTTCCGCATCGGGGTAGCGGATCGTGACCTGCATCGTGGCGGTGTTGTAAGTGGCGTAGGCAATGTGAATGACGTTGGCCTCCGGCGTATTCTCAAACAGAAAGTTTTTGCCGCCGGTGGAACCCGCCACCGCGCCGCCCGAAGCGTCTTTATCGCTGACCTGCGTATTTGTGATCTTCTTTTTGCCGGTGGCGTCGTAGCACTTTGCTTTTTCACACTCGTACCGGTTTTCCGGGCCAAGGCCCAGCCCGGAACTCTCCGCGCGGGCGGTCGAATTTGTATTTTGGGGCAACACGGACAACGCCATCACTCCTCCCAACACTATCACGGCGGCAATGACGGCAACTCTGCCGGCAAAAGATCTTTTCATTTTAATGCTCCTGTGTCAACCGGCGAATCCCGCGATGGAACTGCTGTCCAGCTTCTCGAACTGCTTGAAGAACGGCACAAGTTTTCCGGCGATGGCCAGGTTGCCGCCTGCTACGTCGGACTCGATGTTCAGCGGCAGCAGCGGGTCGTGGAGCGAGAGCCGGAGCAGGAACCAGCCGCGCTCGTCGGCGTTCTCGCAGCGGACGCGGAGGCCTTCGTAATTGACCGCTTCCGGCGCCCAGCCGGCCTGCGTTTTGACGTATTCGCCCAGCGCGTCGATCACGCCTTGACCGTAGGTCTTGAAATCGTTGTCCGCGATGTTCAGCCGGAATTCAATGGCTTCCGCGGGCTCTTCCAGCCGGTCGATCAGTTCGTCGATATGACGGCCGTCCCTGCGCATCAGCGCCAGCTGGATCAGCAGTTTCGCGATCAGGTACGCGCCGTCGTCCAGGAAGTAGTTCTCCTTCAGCGCGCCGTGTCCGGACGTCTCGATGGCCACCGGCGTGTAGATGCCTTCGTTGTTGAGGCGGATGGCTTCGTTGATGACGTTTTTGTAGCCTCTCTTGAAGCGGTGATGTACGCCGCCCAGATCCTGTTCTATGAACTTTTTGAGGCCGGAGGAGGTGATGGACTCGGTAACGATCGTTGCTCCCGGATGTTCGGCGATGGCAATGGCGGCGATCATGGCGATGATGCGGTTGCGGTTGATCTCCTTGCCGTGGCGGTCAACGGCCCCCGCCCGGTCCACGTCGGTGTCGAATATAATGCCGAAGTCCGCGTGGTTGTCCAGCACCGCCTTCTGAATCGAATCCATGGCGGTCTTGTCCTCGGGGTTCGGAATGTGGTTGGGGAACGTGCCGTCGGGCTCCAGGAACTGGCTGCCCGTGGTGTCTGCGCCCAGCGGTTTCAGTACTTTTTCGGCGTAGAAGCCGCCGGCGCCGTTGCCCGCGTCTACGATGATGCGGGTGCCTTCAAGAGGCTTCAGCGTGCCGGTAGCCTTACGGATCTTGCTGACCAGTCCGGCCGCGTATATCGTGATGAAATCGATCTTTATCTCGCTGCCTTCCGCGCCGGGCGTGGCCGGATGCAGACCGTCTTCGATCTCGTCCGCCAGTTCCAGCACCGCGGTGATGTCCGCTTTCTCAAGGCCGCCTTCTGGCGTGAAGAACTTGAGGCCGTTGCGATTGAAAGGCAGGTGGCTCGCGGTGAGCATCACCGAGCCGTCGTAGCGGTAGCCGTCTGTCACGGTGGTCATGAACATGGCGGGCGTCGAAGCGAGACCGCAGTTGACAACATTCACGCCCCGCGCTTTCATAGCCTTGACCACGCTTTCCGCCAGCGCCGGACCGGATATCCGCGAGTCTCTGCCGACGGCAATGGTCAACTGCTCTTTCCCGCTCTTTTTGCGCAGCCACAGTACGAATGCGGCGGCGATCATGCCCGCGGCCTCCGCCGTCAGATTAACGCTCTGTCCTTCGATACCTTCCAGCGCTACGCCGCGCACGTCGCTGCCGTTCTGCAGCTTTTTCCACTTGTCTTTCATTGAAAATATCCCCCTGTTTGATCAGTCTGGTGTTCAGGGAGATTATACGCCCGGAAGGGGTAAAGGGCAAGGGGGAAATGGCAAAGGGCAAGCGGGCTCTACTCCCGATTTCGTAACGCTGTCAGGCCGCGCGACCGGCAGCGCCCGGTCGTTTAACATGCGGATTAGGACAAAAATGAATTTTTCATGTTCTCTTATACTACGCTGGGCGCCTTCTAAGGCAATTTGCATACCTAATTGTATTGCCTCTTAGGATAAAACTATAATTATATAATCATTTGATACCAGATCGGGCGCCTTCTCGCGTTTGCCAGCTCTATCGAATCTTGAGCGATTAGGATAAAATAGCTTTGGATTTAATTTCATATACCAAGAGCGTTCAAAAAGATAGGATTAATTTAATCTAGAACTATTTTTTTATACCATTATTTCAATTTCGCGTTTTTGAAAATGAGCGAGAGCAAAGAAAAACTGGTATAAAACTAAGCGAGTTCAGATCGATTATACTAAATATGGCTAAAAAAATGAAAAGGAAGCGGCCACAATGAAAAAGGCGAGCGTACAGGTAAAACGGATGAGCGCTGCCGGTCACGCAGACAAGGATTTCTACGAAAACGGGAGTAGAGCCCGAACCGGGTGATGACGCCGCATTTCTGAGGGAACGAAATTGGAGTTGTATTGCCGGCTTAAGTCTGCTACAATAATTAACGCTAGAAATAATAAATCAATATGGAATCAACGCGGATTTTTTGCGTCTATATATGTGAGAGCGGGTCATGAATTGAGATCGACCGGAACGGGAGGAAAA
>JAFZSK010000088.1 GCA_017620915.1 Clostridia bacterium
AAAAAGACCGGTCCTCTCAGTTAAATTGCTAATACAGATCAGCCTGAGGGAACCGCCTCCGAAACGGTACCGGAGTACCGGCGTGCACTGTTGATTTTACCACCGTTCGCAGCCGAAATGGAAGCAAAATAGTTCGACATAATTCGACAGAACTCAACAGAATTCGACAATCCGCGGCCAATTCTCACGCTCGAGAAGGAGGCCGATCCTTCTTTGTTATAAGTTGCAAGTTTTAAGTTTTAAGTAGCGGGGGTCGCTCCGCTGTGCCCGATTTCGCAGCCGGATCGCACGGCCGCTCCGCTCAGCCTGCCGGTGCTCGCTCATTTTCAGCTGATCTCGCTCATTTTTCCAAGTGTTTTTGGAACAGTTCAACGATTTTAGACAATCATGCCAAAATCGTTGAACTTTTTTGGCATTCTCGTTCATTTTTCGGGCAAAGTTCAACGATTTTTGGCTGTCAAGCCGATTCTCCCCTATTTTTGAGGTTCATCGAAGGCCGCTGATGGGTTTGAATGGCCTTTAGAAGGCGCCAAGTTAGAGGATTTTGGGCCGAACCCGCAAAAATCGTTGAACTTTTTTTCCCGAAGGGACAACTGAGTGCTTCGAGAAGGCGCCCAAAGGCTCCGTTCGCCTGTTTGAGGGCTGACAGTGAAATCCGCGGCCGATTCTCACGCTCAAGAAGGAGGCCGCTCCTTCCCGCCCGTAAAATTGCTGCGACAGCCGCTCCTCAACTTAAAACTTAAAACTTAAAACTTCTAACTTAAAACTTAAAACTTATAACTTAAAACTAATTAGTCTCCTTCCCACTCGATCAGCATATCCTCCGGCACGCGCGACGCGTCGAAGCGGTAATGGGCCGCGATCTTCTGGGCGCCCGGGAGGTAGTCCTCTTCGCGGTTGGGTTGGCCGCCATTATGGATGATGTAGGGTTGACCGCTCTCATTTCGTTTGTCGGAAACGATGCCGATGTGGGAATTGTCGTTGAAAATCACGATGTCGCCGGGCTGCCAAGCGGCCACGTCGTTGATGTCGGTGGTCAGGATGACGGCGTAGGCGTCGAAAAAGATGCGCAGGTTGCGGACGCGCCGGAAGTCGATCTTGCTGTCGCGGGATTCCTGCTTATTGGCGATCTTCGGATAGCGCCAGGTGTTCTGGCGGATGTCGCGGTCGACCATATACCGCAGACTGTACCCCGCCTCGCGGAAGGCGCGCCAGATGACGTCGGCACAGACGCCAATATCGTCCGGCGGATACGCGGAACCCCAATAGCGGCCGTCGTAGTGCGGATGGTTTTCGGCGTCGCGGCGGGCGCCGAGCAGGAAGTCGGTGTAGTCATCAATGCCGTTGCCGTTGAAATCCACACTGCTCACCGCGCGTTCGATCCAGGAAGCGTCAAAAGTCGGGGCCGGCGACGGGGTCAACGTCGGTTCCGGCGTTGCCGTCTTCGTCGGCACAGCGGTGGGTCCCGGCGTCAATTCGGCAGTAGATTCCGCCGTCGGCTCAGCGGTGGATCCCGGCGTCGCTGCCGGTTCATCGGTCGCCGCAGCGGTCTCCCTTGCCGGCGTCACGTCGCACGCCGCGCCGGCAGCGCTGCCGTCCGCTGCCTTTGTCGCGGTCGGCGTGATCACCTCCGCGGACGTCGCATCCTGTGGCAAGTGATCATAAATCACCGTGTCCGAATAGTTGACACCGGGGTCTGTCCCCCGTTTAACGGCGCAGCCGGTAAGCAACGGCAAAATCAGGCCGCAGATCAGCAGGACAACGAAAGCGGCAGCCCCGCCGCCGAAGCCGCGCTTTTCGGTGCGGCGCGCATTGATCGCCTTGCGGATCTTGGACACGGCGATAGCGATCAGCACGTACAGCTCCACGGCCAGAAGCACCACAATGATGATGAACAGCGGGCGGTAGGAGTTGATCAGGTTGAGAATGGAGTTGACTCGGGCGTTGTCCGTCTGGATCGTGTTGCCCGCGTAGATCGGCAGCGTGTGCTGCGAACCGTCGCGGAGCAGCAGGTTGGCGGAGCCGAGCTGTTGACCTTCGAGGATCGGCGGCGCGAGTTCCGGCGCGTTGGCGGATTTAGGCTTGTTGTCCGCGGTGAAAGAATACGTCACCGTCTGGACGTAGCTCGCGGGCACGGTGCCCAGCGGCACCACCAGGAACAGATCCTCCGCCGCGCGCAGCGACAGCGACTGTTTGGCCACATCGTAGCGCGCCACTTCTTCGCCGGTCTTGTACACGCGGCTTTTGCGGTAGCCCGAGTTGCTGTCGGAGATCAGCGAACGCATCAAGGCGGTCAACTGGTCGTCCGTGGCGCTGTCCTGCACCACCGCGATCAGGCGCATGCTGCCGTCGCCGTCGTTCACCGGGGGCAACGTAATATTGAGCACCATCGTGCCCGGCGTGCCGGTGCTGACCGCAGGCGCGTCGCCGCCCGGCGCGGCATTGCTGTTCGGCGTGACGCTGCCGCCCTGGTTCGTGACGGGATCGCCGCCCAAAAAAACGCCGCCCGCCACCGTCGAACCGTACGTGTTCTTCAGCGAGAAAGGCAGCGTGCACAGGTTGAACACCGCGGTGCTGTCCCAGATGTGGCCGAATTCGCTCTGCACGATATTACGGAACGCCGCGTTGCGCAGCGCGTATGCGTAAAACTTCTCGATATCGCTGACGGAAGTGCGGGCCAGCGTGCCGCCGGAGCCGTCGGGCGACGTGAAGTACGTATCATTCATTTCCAGCCGCGCCGCGGTCTGGTTCATCAGCGTGACAAAGTATTCCGTGTTGGGGTTGACGAAGTTCGACAGAACGCCCGCGCAGTTGTCCGCGCCGCCCAGCAGCAGCGCACGCAAAAGCATGCCTACCGTGTAGCTGTTGCCCGCGGTCAGCTTGTACTTGCCGTCTTTAGACACGCTGTTTTCGGTGGGGACCACGTTGTCCGTCAGCGCCACGCTCTTCCCTTCCGGCGCGTACTCCAGCACCACGACAGCGGTCATCATCCGGGACAATAGCGTCGGATCCGCCATCGCCTGCGCGTTCTGCCGGAACAGCACCTGCCCGCTGTCCTGCTCGACGACAATATAGCTGAGCACGTACTGGGTCGCCGGCTCGTCGTCCTCCGGACCCGCGGCCGCAACGCGCCCCGGGACCGTCAGGGAGGCAATTACGCAAAAGACGGACAAGGCCGCCGCCAATATCATGGCTGCGACCTTAAACATCCTGCGGTTTCCTGCTGTGCTGTGCGCGCTGCGGTCCATTATGTCAGTTTTCGGTCTCGCGGAAAGCGCGAGGTCCTTATTTCAGTTTCGCCAAATGCGCGAACCGCGGCAGTCCGTCCTCTACCGGAGGATGCGACTCGCCCTGAATGAGCGGCAGCGCGTATTTGACGTAATCTTCGGTGATGAAGTTGCCTTCCGCGTTGATCCATTCGCGCGGGAGCTTCTTCTCGGTGTTGGCCACTTCGCTCAAGGGGATGAGTTTCGGCAGGCAGAGATAGTTGCCCTTCTCGTCCGTGGAGCGCTCGAAACCGACGCAGAAGTCGGTCACGCCCTGCACCGCTTTTTTGACGGCAACGGCGCCCGCCATATGGGCCTCATTGACGTCGGTAAGCGAGCCGCAGTGCGCCGCGCAGCGCTGGAGCAGGCTGAACTCGATGCCGCGAACTTTGCAGCCGATCGCCTCTTTCGCCGCGTTGGCGAGCGTGGTGGCAACGCCGCCAAGCTGCGCATGCCCGAACGCGTCCCGCACGCCGCTGTCGGCGACGAACCGGCCGTCCGCGTACTGCGCGCCTTCGGATACGGCGACAATACACTTGCCCTGCTTCTCATACACGCGCTTCACGTCCGCCAGGTACTGCTCCATGGAGAACGGCAGCTCGGGCACGTAGATCAGATCGGGACCCATGCCTTTGTAGGCCGCCAGCGCCGTGGACGCCGTCAGCCAGCCCGCGTGTCTGCCCATGACTTCGAGCACCGCCACCATGCCGGTGTCGTACACTCGGGCGTCCTGGTAGACTTCCATAGTAGAGGTGGCAACGTACTTCGCCGCGGAGCCGTAGCCGGGGCAGTGGTCGGTGCCGTACAGGTCGTTGTCAATGGTCTTCGGCACGCCCATGACGCGCATCTCGTACCCGGACTTCTGCATGTACTTGCTGATCTTGTTGCACGTGTCCATGGAGTCGTTGCCGCCGTTGTAGAAGAAGTAGCGGATGTCGTACTTCTTGAACACTTCCAGCAGCCGCTTGTAGTCGGTGTCGTCAACGTCCGCGTCCTTCAGCTTGTACCGCACCGAACCGAGCGCGGAAGACGGCGTCGTCTTGAGCAGTTCAAGCTCGTACGGATCTTCCTTGCCCATGTCGTAAAATTCTTCTTCCAGCATGCCCTTGATGCCGTGCGCGGCGCCGTACACCTTGGTGATGCAGTCTTCATTCAGGGCGGTCTGGAACACGCCGGCCGCGCTGGAGTTGATAACGGATGAGGGACCGCCGGATTGTCCGAATATCGCGGCGCCAATCAGTCTTGCCATAATAATTACCTCTGTTCTGCCGGCGCTGATGCCGGCTGTATTGCCTGCCTGCGGGCCGCCGGCTTACGCTTTGCCGCTGCAGCCGAGCACGTCGCGGAGTTTGTGGCGAACCAGCTCTTTGATGTTGGCGCGGGCGGGTTTCAGATATTCTCTGGGGTCAAATTTGTCCGGATGCTCGTTGAAGAACTTGCGGATCGTGCCGGTCATGGCCAGACGGAGGTCGGAGTCAATATTGATCTTGCACACCGCGGATCTGGCCGCTTCGCGCAGCTGATCTTCGGGCACGCCGATAGCGCCGGGCATCGCGCCGCCGTTCTCGTTGATCATGTTTACGTACTCCTGCGGAACGGAGGAGGAACCGTGCAGCACGATGGGGAATCCGGGCAGTCTCTTCTCGCACTCATGGAGCACGTCGAAGCGGAGCTGCGGCTTCGTGCCGGGCTTGAACTTGTAAGCGCCGTGGGATGTACCGATGGCAATGGCCAGCGAGTCGCAGCCGGTGCGCGTTACGAATTCTTCCACTTCTTCGGGACGGGTGTAGGAGGCGCAGCCTTCCTGCACTTTAACTTCGTCCTCGATGCCGGAGAGCGTTCCCAGTTCGGCCTCAACTACCACACCGTGCTCATGGGCGTATTCGACAACGCGGCGAGTGATCTCTATGTTCTCCTCAAAAGGTTTGGAGGAAGCGTCGATCATAACGGACGTGAAACCGCCGTCAATGCACGCCTTGCAGGTGTCGAAATCCGGACCGTGGTCAAGATGAAGCACCACCGGGATCTCGGGGCACTCTATAACAGCGGCCTCGACGAGCTTGATCAGGTACGTATGGTTGGCATACGCTCTGGCGCCTTTGGATACCTGCAGGATAACGGGGGCATGCTCTTCTTTGCAGGCCTCGGTGATACCCTGGACGATCTCCATGTTGTTGACGTTGAACGCGCCGATGGCATACCCGCCATTGTACGCTTTCGCAAACATTTCTTTTGAAGTTACTAACGGCATATCAAAAACATCTCCTTAAAAAGTATTGAGTTGTTGAACTTCGGGCGCTAAGCGGCAAAGCCCTTTCCACGCCAAAAGTTATTTTAACAAATATAGATATAAAATGCAAACTGAAAATTACAGGATGTTGCCCGCGTTCCGCGGCCGATTTTCACGCGCGAGAAGGAGGCCGATAATTTCACGGCGCCGCCTCCCGAAGGAAGCAGCGCCGTTCATCAATATTATTGAGTTCAATTAACTTCTGCAGGCGAATCAGCCCTCATCAAGGCCGATGCTGAAATTGTCGTCCGGCACTACGATACCGGGGCCTCCGCCGCTGGCAGTAATAACGTCATTGTCCGCAAGCACGATGACATCGAGTTCCGGCCGGGTATACGCATTCTTTTCGTTGTCAATAAACTGTTTCATGATCGTAACCTCCGTTCTGCCGTTGTCAGCCCACATAGTCGATGACCGACAGGCAATAGTTGGTCATCGCGTTGAGCAGAGCCGCCAGTTTGGCATCGTTAGTCTTGCCGAGCATTGACTTCACATACGCGCCGGCGCTGTAGACCAGCTCGTCCCCGTAAACGATCTCTTCGTACGCATCCTCCAGCGTGAACGAGAATTCGGTCAACAGTTCCAGCGGAGAAGGCAGCGCAAAGAACGCGTAGTATGTATTGTCCGCGCCGGGGACCGCCATGAAATTCGAGCTGGTGGTCTCAAGGTGGATGTTCTTCTCATCATTGTCCATGTACACCACGTACAGGCCGTCTTCGTCGAGGTCCGCCTGGAACTTGACGCGGATCATGATGGAATCCGTCAGGTTGAGGCCGGCGCCTTTCCAGACCACGTCGCCGTCAGCCGCATTGATCTGCTTGTCGCCGAAGTCGGACACATCCGGATCGCCGGCGGAACCCAGCGCGAGCTCTGCCTCGGTCAGTTCGCTCGTGGGTTTCGTACCGGTCTTACCGGTGTATTCCATCGCCGCGTCGCCGTACTTCAGGAGGTCAACGAGCACCTTCAGGAACTCGGTGTTCGTGTTCTCCGCGTTTGTTTCCTTGCGGAGCTGATTGTAGCAGTACTGGGCAATACTGTAATCCTTTGAGCCGCACGCAATGCCGTCATCCAGACCGGAGCCGCTCACTTCCAGCAGATACAGCTGTGCGCCGGCGATCTCGGTCATCTGATCCGGCGCCAGTTCGCCGAAGGTGAATACGTAATCGGTGCCTTTCTTAACTGCGCCGAGCGCGGTCTCTTCGCCCGCGAAGGTGACCTTCAGCGCCGGGATATACAGCGTCTCGTCGAACTCGTTCTCGTTCACTTTGAAGTTGATGGCAATGCTGTCGGACAGGGACAACGACGCCGAAGTGATGCGCGCGATGTGGTCGATCTCGATCAGTTTGCAGCCACTCGTAAACTCGATCGTGACAACTTCGCTTTTCACGTATTTCTGCACGTTGCCGCTGACAGTGATCGTGTCGCCGACGTCAAGTAATTCAATGCCTTTACCCTCGGCGATATCATCGCCGTTGACCATTTTGAAGCACTCAAAAGGCTTGTCTTCAATTCCGTCACAAACGATGAACACGGAAATGTACTTGTTAGTGCCGTCAAGGCTGGTATATTTCGGTACGATCTCGGTAACGACACCGGTAACTTCGAACGGGCCGCCGGGCAGCGTTCCGTTATCGGCAAGTTCGTTGGCCGCGTCCCAGAGTTCTTCCGCGGTATCGTAGGTGGGCGTCTCGCCTTTGACGAGCTCATCCAGCGTGCAGTTCTGCGCAAATTCAACGACACCGTTGTATTTCGTGATCTCGCCGGTCACGGTGACGGTGTCACCGACAGCAACGATCTCCACGCCTTCGCCTTCCGTAATACTCTCTCCGTTCTTAAGTCTGAAGCAGCGGAACGGTTTATCGGTAAGCTCATCTACCACGATGTCAATAGTAACGTTACCGTGCTGTTCGCTGTACGCGGTAGGAATTCCGGTGACTACGCCGGTCAAGGTGTACGGTCCGCCGGGAAGAATGGCATTGTTGGCAAGTTCATTAGCGGCGTCCCAGATCTCTTCGGGAGTATCGTAGGTTGGCGTCTGAGGATCCTCACCGGCAACCAGTGCGTCCAGAGTGCAGCCCTTGTCAAATTCTATGGTGGTGTTGTATTTCTTGACTTTACCGGAGACGGTGATAGTATCGTTGACTTTGAGTACTTCGATGCCTTCGCCCGCGGCGATGTCTGCGCCGTTAACCATCCGGAAGCATTCGAACGGCTTTTCGGTCAGGCCGTCAACGACCATATACACCGAGATGTTGCCGTATTCTGTTGTGTACGGCTCAACGATCGAGGTAACAACACCGGTGAGCGTGCACTCATAATTGGTGAGCGAACCATCATTGACCGCATCCCAGATCTCTTCCGCCGTGGGATTCTCCGGGAAAGGCGTGGCAGAAGGCGTAGGTGTAGGCGTAGGATCCCCTGCGGGCGCCTCTTCGTCGGAAATAGTTACCGTCATGGACACGATACGAGTCTGACCGGATGCAGTGTTCGTAAACAGTACAGATCCGGTCTTCTCTTCGCCGGCGCTCCAGTTTGCAAAACTGCCATGGTATCCGTCGCTTACAAATACAAAATCAACGGCAGTGATGCAGTAATCAGAAGTTACTGTGAGCGTATTGCCGGTATAAAGTCTGACCGCGGAACCGCCGGTGTAATATTTTGGCGGAATCGCATTGCTTCCTTGCGCAAAAGTCAATGTTACATTGTCGCCTTCAACAACTTCAACAGTTTGAGCGTTTTCAAAACCCTCGTTCGCAAACACAAACTCTTCTTCGCTCTCTTCGGCACGGGAGCGGACAACACCCGTGACCGTCACCAGCGATACCAGCAGGCACACGACCAGCATGATCGCCACACGTTTCCTGAACATATTCAAAAGCACCTCCGTAATCATTGCTCTGCGCACATGATCGTTCGGCTGCCGGCCTCTCTCCGCGGTCAACCCGCACGTCCTCAAGGCCAACATACCCTATCCTGAATTATACCCGATTCGCCGCCGGAAGTCAACGGCGGATTTTGGCTGTTTTATGGTATATTTTGTAATTATAATTAACTTAGTTCCCCGGAGGCCGAAATGATTAAATGAAGGAATTTCGGCCTACGCTCGCCTTTTCATCGGAGGCCGAAATGTCAAAGAGAAGAGATTTCGGCCTACGCTAACCTTTTCACCGGAGGCCGAAATGATCAAATGAAGGGATTTCGGCCTACGCTTTCCTTTTCACCGGAGGCCGAAATGATCAAATGAAAGGATTTCGGCCTACGCTTGCCTTTTCGCCGGAGGCCGAAATTATAAGAAGAATGGATTTCGGCCTACGCTCGTCTTTTCGCCGGAGGCCGAAATTATAAGAAGAATGGATTTCGGCCTACGCTCGCCTTTCCTCTGGAGGCCAAAATAATCGGAAGAATGGATTTCGGCCTGCGCTCGCCTTTTCACCGGAGGCCGAGATAATCAAATAAAAGGATCGCGGCCGCCGCAACCTTTTGCTGCGACGGCCGCAATGTTCAAAATCAGCTCTTATCAGCTGTCAGTTCTTAGCTCTCAATAGCTCTTCTTTCTCGCGAAGACCACCGCGGCGCCCATTGCCAGCACGACAAGAACAGCGATCATAGCGATGGAAGCATCGCCGGTCTGAGGCACTTCGGTCTGAGCGGGAGCATCCACCTCGTCGGGGTTGGCCACGAAGAAGTCGCCTTCAACATCCTCACCGAGGAGCTTCAGGGTGAAGGCTGCGTTGTTGGAGTAAACGGCAACCGGAGAAACTTCCAGGTCGCTCTGGGGCAGTACAAGGTACGGAGACTTGCCGTTGTCGTCAACATAATCCGTATTGGTGACTGTGAACTTAACGATGTACGTACCGGCCTCAAGAGCCTCGTCCCACTGCTCGTTGAATACAGGGTTGTTGTCCGCGGTGGAAGTGACCGTCACAGATCTGACCGGTTTCTGAGCCAGCGTGTAATCAGTGTTGTACGCGAACTTGAAGACTTCGGCAGTCCAGGTAGCGGACGGACCGGTAGGGTTATCGCCCTCGGGTCTGGAAGCCCAGTAGATCGGCAGAGAGATGCCTTTAAAGCTGCCCGCCGTTGTGAATTTAACGTAAGCGGGGGGATTGGCTGCGTTGATCCAGACACCGATCGCCGCGCCATTGCTGAGCAGTTTGTCGGTATAGTGAGTGACAGCTGCGCCGGCTTCGTTGGAATAAGTAACGGTGTGGAATACTTCCTCGCCGCCCGCCGCATATTTCTTGTACAGCTTAAAGGAAATAACGCCTTCCTGCAGCGGCAGAGTCATGTTGAAGCGGTTGGGATACTCGTGACCGGTAAGGTCTTTGACATCGATCAGATTCTGGTCGAAGATCAGCTGGCCCCATACGATCTCGCCATCATTGTACTGATAACCGAAATCCGCGATCTCTTCGTCATCGGACCACCAGCCCTGGAAATGCAGATAAGCAAAACCGGAATTGTAAACGTCGCCAATATCGCCATTGAAAAACTCCATGGTAAGACTGGTCTCGCCTTCGTTAGGTTTATGCGCCTCGGTATGGGTCGTCGAGGGATCCGCGTCGTTGGTCAGGTACGCGCCGTCAATGCAAATACCGCCGGCCGCGTTGGAGACAACGGCAAACATCGTGATCATCAGCGCTACGGCAACAACAGCCGCAAGAACTTTTTTCATAGTGCAAAACCTCCTGTGTTTATAGCGGCGTGCCGCCTTTCTCGGGCGGGCATACCGATCGATGCTGTGATTATATCACGTTGAAAAGTACATTGCAATTCTTTCTTCACTTTTCTACGTTCGGGAGTGGTCTGGAGGCCGCAATTCCTTCTTACGCCAATTGTGGCCTCCCGAACAGAGGTCGAGCGGAGGCCGCAATTCCTTCTTTCCCAAATTGTGGCCTCCCGAACGAGCCGCAGCGGAGGCCGCAATTCCTTCTTTCCCAAATTGTGGCCTCCCGAACGAGCCGCAGCGGAGGCCGCAATTCCTTCTTTTGCCGATTGTGGCCTCCCGAACAGAGGTCGAGCGGAGGCCGCAATTCCTTCTTTCGTCAGTTGTG
>JAFZSK010000007.1 GCA_017620915.1 Clostridia bacterium
CGACGGCTACATCAACAAAAACGAAGAAGACGTCTGCGCGGACGGCGTGTGGCAGCGCTATTTTACCCGCCGGCCCGAGCCGTTCACGACGGAAGAAATGCGCGAATTCCTGAAGACCCGCGACGGCGTGGCGCTGGGTTCCGACGCGTTTTTCCCGTTCTCGGACAATATTGAGCGGGCGCAGCGGAGCGGCGTCAAATATATTGCCGAACCCGGCGGCTCCATCCGCGACGACGCGGTGATCGAGTGCTGCGATAAGTACGGCATTGTGATGGCGTTCACCGGCATGCGGCTGTTCCATCACTGATACGCGCGCCGGCGGAGTTCCGGCGGCAATTACTGCGAGGTGCATTATTTTGAAAATACTGGTCGTGGGCGGCGGCGGCAGAGAGCACGCCATAATAAAGAAGCTTAAGGAAAATCCGAAAGTCAGCGAGATATACGCGCTGCCGGGCAATGGGGGCATTGCCGCCGACGCGCAGTGCGTGTCAATTGGTGCGAAAGAGCTGGATGATATCACCACGTTTGCCGTGAAGAACGGCATCGACTACGCCGTGGTCGCGCCGGACGATCCGCTGGTGCTGGGACTGGTGGACCAGCTGGAATATATGGGCGTCCCGTGCTTCGGACCGAGCCGCCGCGCGGCGATCATCGAAGGCAGCAAGGCGTTTGCCAAAGAGCTGATGCGCAAATACGGCATCCCCACCGCGGAGTATCGGATATTTGACGATATGGAGGCGGCGCTGGCGTACGTTGACAACGCCCCGCTGCCGGTGGTGGTGAAAGCGGACGGGCTGGCGCTGGGGAAGGGCGTTATTATTGCCCGCAGCCGCGCTGCCGCGCGCGACGCCGTACGCACCATCATGTGGGACAAAATGTTCGGCGCCAGCGGCGACATAGTCGTGATCGAGGAATTTCTGGAAGGTCCGGAGGTCTCGGTGCTGGCGTTCACCGACGGCAAAACAATGATCCCGATGGTGTCGTCCATGGACCACAAGCGCGCGGGCGATGACGATACCGGCCTCAACACCGGCGGCATGGGCACCGTGGCGCCCAACCCGTACTATACGCCCGAGATCGCGGCGGAGTGCATGGAAAAGATCTTCCTGCCCACGATGCACGCAATGAACGCCGAAAACCGCACTTTCAAAGGCTGCCTGTATTTCGGCCTGATGTTGACTCCGCGCGGCCCGAAAGTGATCGAATACAACTGCCGCTTCGGCGACCCCGAGACGCAGGTGGTGCTGCCGCTGCTGGAGAGCGATCTGCTGGACATTATGATGGCGGTGACCGAGGAGCGGCTGGCGGAAGCAGACGTACGGTTCTCGGACAAAAGCGCGGCGTGCGTAATAATGGCGTCCCGCGGCTATCCGGAGAAATACGAGAAGGGCTACGAGATTTTCGTGCCCGAGGATCTGAAGAAAAACGTGTATTTCGCGGGGGCGGCGCTGAACGACGGCAAACTGGTCACTTCCGGCGGAAGGGTGCTGGGCGTCACGGCGGTGGCGGACAAGCTGGAAGACGCGCTGGAAAAGGCGTACGAAGGCGTGTTCTGCATCGACTTTGACAACAAATATTTCCGCCGCGATATCGGCAAGCGCGCGCTCGCGGCGCACGCGGAGCGGCAGACAGAGCAAGGAGCCTGAAATGGTATACAGAGTATTTGTAGAAAAGCGTCCCGGCGTATCCAATGAAGCGGAAGCGCTGAAGAGTGATATACGCACGCTGCTGGGCATTGACACCCTGACGGACGTACGGCTGCTGAACCGGTACGACGCGGAGAATATTGACCCCGAACTGTTTGAATATGCGAAAAAGACCGTGTTTGCCGAGCCTCAGACCGACATTGTGACAGAAACGCCGGAACTGGAAGGTGCGAAGGTGTTTACGGTGGAATATCTGCCGGGCCAGTTCGACCAGCGCGCTGATTCCGCGGCGCAGTGCATCCAGATCATTTCCTGCGGTGAACGGCCCGCGGTGCGTTCCGCGAAAGTGTACGCGCTGTACGGGGAATTGACGCAAGAGCAGTTTGAGGCGGTCAAAAAATACGTGATCAACCCGGTGGAAGCGCGCGAAGCCTCGCCGGATAAACCGTCAACGCTGGCAATGGAATACTCCGTGCCTACCGAAGTGGAGACGCTTTCCGGCTTTACCGCGCTGGACGCGGCCGGCCTGGCGGCGTTTATAAAGCAGTACGGGCTGGCAATGGACGCGGGGGATATTGCCTTCTGCCGGGACTACTTCCGGGAAGAGGGGCGCGATCCCACCATCACCGAGATACGGATGATAGATACGTACTGGTCGGATCATTGCCGCCATACCACGTTCGGCACCGTGATCGACAGCGTGAAGTTTGAAGATCCCGAAGCGCAGCAGGCGTACGAGCACTACCTAGAGGTGCGCCGCGAACTGGGCCGGGAGCACAAGCCGGTCTGCCTGATGGACGTGGCCACACTGGCCGCCAAATATCTGAAAAAACAGGGCCTGCTGGACAAACTCGATGAATCCGAGGAGATCAACGCCTGCACTGTGAAGATCGAAGTGGAAGCGGACGGCGTTAAAGAGCCCTGGCTGTTGCTGTTCAAAAATGAGACGCACAACCATCCCACCGAAATAGAGCCTTTCGGCGGTGCTGCCACCTGTATCGGCGGCGCGATCCGCGACCCGCTTTCGGGCCGGGCGTACGTATACGGGGCAATGCGCGTCACCGGCGCGGCGGATCCGCTGGTACCGGTGTCCGAAACGCTTCGGGGCAAACTGCCGCAGCGCAAGATCGTTACCACCGCGGCGGCGGGCTATTCGTCCTACGGCAACCAGATCGGTCTGGCCACCGGCATCGTCGACGAGATATATCACGAGGGCTACAAAGCCAAGCGCATGGAGATCGGCGCGGTGATCGGCGCGGCGCCCGCGAAAAACGTGCGGCGCGAGCGGCCGGAAGCGGGGGATGTGGTCATCCTGCTGGGCGGCGCAACGGGGCGCGACGGCTGCGGCGGGGCAACGGGTTCTTCCAAGTCCCATACGGTGGAATCATTGTCCGCGTGCGGGGCGGAGGTGCAGAAGGGCAACGCGCCGGAAGAGCGCAAGCTCCAGCGCCTGTTCCGGAACCCGGATGCCAGCCGGCTGATCAAGCGCTGCAACGATTTCGGCGCGGGGGGCGTGTCCGTTGCCATCGGCGAGCTGGCGGACGGGCTGGATATTGACCTCAATGCCGTGCCCAAGAAATATGAAGGCCTGGACGGCACCGAACTGGCCATCAGCGAATCTCAGGAGCGCATGGCGGTAGTCGTGGCGCCGGAGGACGAGGCGGAGTTCATGCGCCTGGCGGCCGGGGAAAATCTGGCTGCGACCAAAGTGGCGGAAGTGACGGATACGGCGCGGCTCCGGATGCGCTGGAACGGCAAAGTCATTGTAGATATCAGCAGAGAATTTTTGAATTCGAACGGGGCGCCGAAGCATATTGACGCCGCCGTGGCGCCGCAGCCGGAATACGTTAAACATATCGAGGGCGGTTTCGCGGACAATATGCTGAAAGTTGCCGCCGACCTCAACAGCTGTTCCAAACGGGGCCTGGCGGAACGGTTCGACTCCACCATCGGCGCCGCTACCGTGCTGATGCCTTTCGGAGGCAAATACTGCCGTACACCTGCGCTGGCAATGGTGCAGAAACTGCCCGTAGGCGACCGCCGCACCGACGACTGTTCATATATGGCCTGGGGCTACGATCCGTTCGTGTCCGAGCGCAGCCCGTACCGCGGCGCGTACCTGGCCGTGGTGCAGTCCGTGTGCAAACTGATCGCGTCCGGTGCAGAGTTCAAAGATGTATATCTGACGTTCCAGGAGTATTTCGAGCGGCTGTCCGGCGCGTACAGCTGGGGCAAACCGCTGGCGGCGCTGCTGGGCGCGTTTGAA
This sequence comes from Clostridia bacterium, assembly GCA_017620915.1. Taxonomy (GTDB): domain Bacteria; phylum Bacillota; class Clostridia; order UBA1212; family UBA1255; genus UBA1255. Next base: position 3,913 of record JAFZSK010000007.1, read on the forward strand.
GCGCAGACGCGGCTGGGCATCGGCGCGATCGGCGGCAAAGACTCCATGAGCGGTTCTTTCGAAAACATCCATGTGCCGCCCACGCTGGTGTCTTTTGCAGTGACCACGGGCAAAGCGTACGACGCCGTATCGCCGGAATTCAAGCGGGCGGGGGACAATGTTGTCCTGCTGCGCCCCGATACCGGTGCAGACGGTCTGCCGGACGCAGAGTCGCTGAAAGCGCTGTTTGGCAAAGTGACGGCGC
>JAFZSK010000089.1 GCA_017620915.1 Clostridia bacterium
AAGCATGTTTCAGAACAAGAATATTTGTCTTTTCACACTAAATTCAATCGCTTTTTCTGCTTTCTCACACTTATTTCAGCTGCATTTCTCACACTAAATCCAATCGCTCCTAACTGTGGGAGTTACTTTGGGAATTTACGAAAAAAAGCTCTGCTCATGATTTCGTGGCACGGTCAAGCCGCGCGATTGACGGCGCTCGGTCGTTCGAAAGGTAGATTTGGATAAAAATGCATATTTCTTGTTCTATTATACCATGCCGGGCGCCTTCTAAGGGGATCTGCATGCTAATGCGTATTGCCTACTTGGATAAAAATATAATTCTATGATTGTTTTATACCAGATTGGGCGCCTTCTCTCGACAACCGGCTCTATCGAATCTTGAGCGATTAGGATTAAATGGTCTTAGATTCATTTTTATATACCAAGTGCGCTTCAAATGATAGGATTAATTTAATCCTTTTCAATGCTTATATACCAATTTTTGAGTTTCTCGTTTTTGAAAATGAGCGAGATTGAATAAAGACTGGTATTAAACTATACGAATTCAGACTGTTTATACCAAATATGGCAAAAAAAATGAAAATGAACCAGCCACAATGGAATAAGAAAGGCGGACAAGCAAAGCAGAGCAAGCGCCGACGGTCGCGCGACCAGGGTTTCTGCGAAATCGAGAGCAGAGCATGCTAAATCACGGCAGTGTTTTAAATACGTACGTCAGCAGGATCACGCCCGCGGTGTACAGCAGGAATACGAACAGCGCAATCAGGTCGTCTTTGCCGAAGCGCAGCACGCGGAACTTCGTACGGCCTTTGCCGCCGCGGTAGCAGCGCGCATTCATGGCATTGGCCAGCTCGTCCGCCCGGCGCCACGCGCTGATGAACAGCGGGATCAGTACGGGGATGTAGCTTTTGACCTTCTGTGTCAATTTTTTGCTGTCAAAATCCGAGCCGCGCGCGGTCTGCGCCTTCATTATACGGTCGGTCTCGTCGGCGAAGATCGGGATGAAGCGGAGGGCAATGCTCATCATCATTGCCGCCTCGTGCGCCGGGAAGTGCACGATCTTGAGCGGGCTCATCAGCGATTCGAGGCCGTCCGTGAGGTTGACCGACGTGGTGGTGTACGTGACCACCGACGCGCCGATGACCAGCATGATGATGCGCAGCGCCATTTTCGTGCTGAAAATTATGCCGTCTTTGTAAATATGCAGGAACTTCCAGGACCAGAGCAGGTCGTGGCCATGATAGAAGAACAGGTTGATCACAAATGTCACGCCGATCACGAACAGCACCGCGCGAATGCTCCGGAGCACGTATTTGGGCGAGATGCGGGCCGCCGCGAATACCAACGCCAGGAACAGCGCGGTCAATGCGTACGCGGTAAACGATTTGATCAGCAGCACCAGCACCATGAACGCCAGCGTGCCCAGCAGCTTGGTGCGCGGGTCGCAGCGGTGGACAATAGTATTTCCGGGGATGTATTGACCGAAGGTGATCCTCATTGACCGCTCACCTCCGCCTCATGCGCCCCGTTGTCCGCGGGCAGGTCCCGGCCCAGCAGCGCCAGTATCTCGTTGACGCCGTCCTCCACCGAGTAGATCTTGCGGGAGATGTGCACGTCCGGCAGCGCTTCGTCCAGCCGGTGGAACAGTTTGGACAACTGCGGCACCGTAAGCCCCATTTCCTCCAGCCGCGCTTCGTGCTCGAATACGTCCGCCGGTTTGCCGAACAGTTCCACGCCGCCGTGGGCCATCACCAGCACGCGATCGCATAGCCGCGCCACGTCGTCCATGCTGTGGGAGACCAGGATCACGGTGTTGCCGTTTTCGCGGTTGAGCCGGCGGCAGATGCCGAGGATCTCGTCGCGCCCCGCCGGATCCAGTCCCGCCGCGGGTTCGTCCAGCACGAGGATGCCCGGCTGCATGACCAGGATCCCGGCGATGGCAACGCGCCGCTTCTGTCCCCCGGACAGGTCGTATATGGATTTTTCGCGCACTTCGGCAGGGTCAAGTCCCACAAGCCGGAGCGCTTCGTCCACGCGTGCCGCGGCCTCTTCTTCGGTCAATTTATCGTTCCGGATCCCGAACGCCACGTCTTTGGCCACGGTGGCCTCGAACAGCTGGTACTCCGGATACTGGAACACCAGGCCGACACGCCGACGCATGGCTTTTACGTTGGCGCCCGCCATCTTCTCGCCGCCGATCAGCACTTCGCCCGCGCCGGGTTTCAGCAGCCCGTTCAAGTGCTGAACCAGCGTAGATTTGCCGCAGCCGGTGTGCCCGATAATGCCCAAAAACTCGCCGTCGCCCGCTTCAAAAGTAATATCTTCAATAGCTTTTTTCTCGAAGGGCGTGCCCGGTCCGTACGTGTACGACAGGCCGGCGGCGGCAACCGAATTCGCCCCTTCCCTGTACACATACGGTGCGTGTGCCTGCTCCCGCGCCTGTTCCCGCGCCTCCATAGCCGCCGCGCTGAACCGCTCCGCTTTTGCACAGGGGTCTGTCCCTGTGTTCAAAAGTTTAACGAGCTCTGCCTGCGCCTCGTCGATGGTGATCAGGTCGCGCCGGACGTTTACGCCGGCATCTGCCAGCGCCTCCAGCAGCGCTGTAACGCCGGGCACTTCCAGCCCCCAGCTGCGCATTTTGGCCGGCTCCGAAAACAGCTCCCGCGGCGTACCGGACGCCACGACCAGCCCGTCATCCACCACCACAGCGCGGTCGCACTCCGCCACCTCGTCCATATGATGCGTTATATGTACAATAGTTATTCCATACGTTTTATTCAGGTCCGCCGCGACTCTCATCACTTCGCGCCGCCCCACCGGATCCAGCATCGCTGTTGCCTCGTCCAGCACGATGCACTTCGGGCGCATCGCCAGTATGCCGGCAATCGCCACCCGCTGCTTCTGCCCGCCGGACAACATATGCGGATCCGTCTTGGCCAATTCTCCGATGCCTACCGTTTCAGTGGCTTCCGCGATGCGCTCCAGCATCTCCGGCCGCGGCACGCCCAGGTTCTCCAGCCCGAACGCCACGTCTTCTTCCACGGTGGCGCCGATGATCTGATTGTCCGGATTCTGGAACACCATCCCCACCCGCGAGCGCACTTCCCATTCCATGCCGCCCTCGGAGGTGTCAATATTGTCCACCACCACGGTCCCAGTCGCCGGCAGATACAGCGCGTTCATCAGTTTGGCCAGCGTTGACTTGCCCGAACCGTTGCGCCCGATGACGGCAACGAACTCGCCGCGCTTTACCCGAAGGTCAATGCCCTTCAGCGCCTGCACAAGTTTTACCAGCTCCGGTTCCGGCTCTTCGGCCGCTTTCGCAGTTTTGCCGGACTTGGCGTTTTTTCTGGGCTTGGAATCTTTTTCAGGTTTAGCGTCCTGCTCCGGCTCGTCTTCCTCCGCGACCTCATACGCAAAAGTAACGTTCCGACATTCGATAATATCCGCCGGATCGCACGCTTCTGTCACGGTCTCAGAAGCACACGCTGACGCTGCGGCTTCCGATACGGACGCTGACGCCACGGCTTCTGATACAGACGCTGACGCCTGCGCCGCGCTTTGCTCTGCCGCGTTCTCCGCGCTATTCGCTTTTTTCCTGCGTTTTTTGAACATCTCTGCCGTCGTGCTTCCGTTTCGGTCAATCTTAAACAGTCCCGCGGCGATATCGCTCCGGGCCGTTCTTATAATATTAACATTATTTGGCGGACAAATCAATCAAATTACTTGGAAGGGCTCTACTCCAAAAAACGTAATTGATTTGGACAAGCGAACCGGAGTTTGGCTGATGCCGGGCGCCTTCTCGAAGCACTCGATTGCCCCTTCGGGACCCAAAAGTCAACGATTTTCGTAGATTTTGCCCAAAATCGTTGAACTTGGCGCCTTCTTTAGGCATTTCAAAGCCGTCGGCGGCTTCTGAACGGTCTCGAAGTTAGACGATAATCGGCCTGACAGGCCAAAATCGTTGAACTTTTCTGAAAATACATCAGAAAATGAGCGAGAACGCCAAAAAAGTTCAACGATTTCTGGCAGGCTTGTCTAAATTCGTTGAACTATTCAAAAAACACTTCGAAAAATGAGCGAGAGCTAAGGCTGTACTCACTCTGCACGAAGGTAATCCAAAAACAAGCGGATTATTGTTACGATTTCGGAAGTAGAGCCACTTGGAAAGAATTAGGTTTACATCGCTTCTCGCTCGTTTTTCGGGTTTAAATTTCACACGGACCCAGCAGATTGCTTTTTTTCGAATTTTGCTATGTCGATTTTGATCATTCTCGCTCATTTTAACCACGTAATATGATGGTCAAAACACAGCAAAATCTTCCATATGGCGTTTTGCTATGTTTTTCACTCGTGCAAAACAATTTAAAGTGACGTTAGAAGGCGCCCGGGCAAGGCAAGCTCGCACAAGCATGAATTCGCGGCCATTAAGGCCGCTCCACAATTCCCCAATTCCCTAATTCTATTCAAAGACTGAACCTAATTCCCTAATTCTGCCAAGGCACTAAATCTAATTCTTTAATTATCCATTTGAGCAGTCCTTCGCAGCCGGTGCGGATCTGGTTGCCCACGCGGTCGAAATTGCCGCTGTACCACGGGTCCTCGATGTCCCCGGGCTCGTCCGTGAAATCCCGCAGCAGCCGCACTTTGTCCATCCCGCCCGGAGGCGCGAAACGCGTCAGGTTGCGCACATTGTACCGTTCCATCGCCACGATCAGGTCGCAGTCGTCGAAATCCGCCCGCGTGATCACTCTCGCCCGCTTGCCGCCGGGGTCAATGCCCAGCCGCCGCAGATACGCCCGCGCTTCGGGATAGACAGGATTGCCCAGTTCCTCCGCCGACGTGCCCGCGGACAATACCTCCACTGCCCCATCGAGCCCCGCCCGGCGGACAATATCCACGAATATGAACTCCGCCATCGGCGAGCGGCAGATGTTGCCGTGGCAGACAAACAGCACCCTGTACTTATCCCGCATCCCCGGCACCTCCGTAAGTGCGAATAGCTTCCAGCACCTCAATGAAATTGCCGCCGGATACGACCCAGCCATCCACGTAAGAGTATACAAAAGTCATGGAGTTACAAGGAAGTTGCCCGCCCAGGCTTTCATTGATACCGGACAGGTCAACGGTGGCAGTAAAAGTGTTCTCTGTTTTGTTGACTTCAATGGTGTATGTGAGCGGATCATCGCGGAGCAAAGCAATAAACTCCTTGTAAAGCGCAGAGCAGCTGTCGCTGAATACAAATGCTCCGTTCGCGTCTTTTTCACCGCGAATATACAGTTTGCCGTCAAAAACACCTGCCTGCGGGCCGCTCATCAGCTCTGCTGCCACGTCGCCGGTGCAGAATCCTTTCAGGTACTCACGCCATTTTTCAGGAGAATCAAGACCGGGCGGCATGATCAGGAACGATCCTTCAGAGTTATCTACCGTTTTCCTGCCTCCGACCGGCACGCCCTCGTAGCGCAATCCCTGCCCGTTGAAGACATCATACCCGATTAGAGAAAGCGCCTTAACAGATAAAGATACTATATAACGCTGAACGTAACTCCTCAGGCTTTGTGCGCTGTCCGGACTGTATAATGTGCTTGCTTTATATGTCAGCCAGATCTCAGACCAGTCTTCGTTTACGATCGTCCACTTGCCGGTGCCGGAATAAGGAGAAACACTCTTCCCGTTTACTTCGTATCTGAGAGTATATTTTATAGGCACACTCTTTCGCTCGTCGTAACCGTACTCAGCCGAAAGATATGTGACAGAGGCGATCACTTCATTGTCCGAATTGCCGGGATAAATAGTGATGTAGTCATACGTACGGTCCGGCAAAATCTTCAGTCCGCGCGCTTCGGGAGGATATTGCTCATCGTACTCGCGCACCAGTTTTTGCGCGGTCTCCCGGATCGTAAGGCCGGATGGCGGCGAAATGATCAGGTCCAGTACGTTTCCGCCGGTGATGCGCCACCTGCCGTCGACCCGGCTGAATTCTGCCTTGTATTTCAGTTTGGTTTTGCCGTCGCGGGCAATACAAGTGATATTGACCACCGCCGTTCCGTCGCCGGTGTTGTCAACGCTGATATGATCATACAGCGTATAGTCGGAACTGAACGGGCGCACCGGACCGTCGTAATAAACCGGGTCAATATTTATTGCCCACGGCGCCTGCCCCGCCGGACCATTGTCGCCGGAATCTTCAAACAGGCCGAATCTTTTATCTGAACCGACCGCCCATACGTACTGAGCCGGAAGCACTTTATAGAGTTGCTCCGGTACGTAATAGATATGGATCCCGTTTATCGTAAGCTCCCAGTACGCTCGCGTAGAAGGGAGATAATCAAAATGCGGCGCTCCATACCCGCCGGTCCATTTTTCCGGCGAGTATCTCAGCCCGTCATATATATCGAAGAAGATCTCCAGCGCACCGGCCGCAGTCTCTTTGGAAAGCGGTCCCGAATCCGCCTCCTTGATCCTTAAATACTCTTCCCGGGCGCGCCTGTATCGCTCTTTAAAGGATTCCAGTAACTCGGCATTGGAGGGATAGGCATAATACGGAGACTGGCTGATGATATAATTGACCGCGTCCTCTTCGCTTTCAAACAGTCTTCCATAGTCGTAATCATCGATATATCCGCGTTCCCTGCTCGTGATTATCCTGTCTCCGCAAACAATGCTTCCTTCCATTTTGAATTCGGCGCGGATCCGGTCTTTATCTCCGGAATAAAGCAGCTCGATCTCTTCGGATGAATACAGCCGGCAGGAGAACTGCGGCGAATAATCCTGCCATCTGCAGTATTCCTGCAGTTCTGCTTTGGAAACGCCGTATCTGATGATCTCAGTCAAAACTCCGGGCATCGACGTCTGGTCGTACTCCAACGTTCGCAGATCTGACGAGTTGTACCGGCTTGAGATGGGTTCGCGATATCCGAACGCCTTTACGAAAGCGTCCGGCAGATATCGATATTTATAAGCGTACCTGCTGCCGATCCCGGACTCATATATATATTCTCCTTCCTCTTCCGGAAGTTTTTCTTCCGCCGGTTTTTCCGGAATAGCCGCGTTTTTCCAGGCTTCGTACGCCTCCGGATCCGCTTCGCGGTATCTGACCCACGCGCTGTAATCGGTCATATAGTCCGGAAGCGGTTCGGCCGTGGGCGCCGGCGTGGCGGTGATCTCCGCGGTAGGTTCGGCCGTCGGTTCAGGAGTCGGTTCGGCCGTGGGCGTCGGGGTCTCTGTGACCTCGGCTGTAGGCGCAGCGGTGGGTTTGGTCGTGGGAGTCGCGGTATATGTTGGCCGCACCGGCGTTTCGGAGGGCGTGGGCAATTCGGAGATATAATTCGTTGTCTCCGGCGGATCGATCGTACGTTTTCTGCTGTCAATGAACAGATAAATGACCGTTCCCAGCAGCGCCACGGCAAGCACGGCCGCGGCGATCACACCGCCCAGCCGGCTTTTCCGCGTTCCTGCCGCAGTACCTCCCGCGCCGGATGTATTCGTGAGTTCCGGAGCGCCAGGCGCGAACATGTCTGCTTCTTTCACCAGATCATCCGAAATGTCCCGCATACAGTATTTCAGATCTCCGTCATTCATGAACCAAACCCCTCCTTCTCCAGAAACTTTTTGAGGCCGCTTTTCACGCGATTCAGCGTGGAATTCACCGTACCTTCCGGCATTCCGAGCTTTCGGGCAATTTCCGTTGCCGGCGCGTCGTAATAATAGCGGGCAACAAAAATACGCCGCTTGTTTTCAGGCAGCGTATGCAGATACTCGTTTATAAGCGCGCTGAGCGCCAGTCTGTCCAGCGGGTCGTTTTCTGCCGCGGCAATATCTTCCGCAGCCGGTTCCGTTCCGCCCGGCGCCGTCCGCTTTTGCCGGGTGCGTTCTTTGAAGCGGTTGATGGCAACGTTTCTCGCCGTTGCCGCCAGATACGGTTTAAGCTTTTTGGGCGCGTTCTCCCGCCCCGCTTCCCAGACCTTCAGCAGCACGTCGTTCACGCATTCGTCCGCGTCTTCATCATTTCCCAGCACATTGAAGGCCACGGTGTGACAATACGCGCCGTACTTGCGTTCAAGCTCCGCTATAGCTTTTTCGTCCCGGCTTTCGATCAGCCTGAGAATCTCGCCGTCGGTCAATCTCCGCGCCTCCTCTACACTAATAGACAACGAACGGCATGCGTTTCTTCCACTTATAGAAAATTATTTGTTCTTACCGGCTTTTTTCTTTGCGAGCACTTCGGCGACTATGACCGCCGCGATTACCACTGCGCCGCAGATCAGGCCGATGATCAGACCGGTCTTCGGGTCGCCGGATTTATCGTCAGCATTATTGTCCGCAGGCGCATCGGTGGCAGTATTGTCCACGGGTGCGTCGGTGGGTGCCTGCGTCGGTGCGGCGGTGGGTGCCTGCGTGGGTGCTTCCGTGGGCACGTCGGTGGGTGCAGCAGTAGGTTCTACAGTCGGCTCGGAAGTAGGTTCGGCAGTCGGTTCGTCGTTCGGCCCGGCAGTAGGTTCGTCCACCGGCTCGGCGGTTGGGTTGGCAGTTGGCTCGGCTGTAGGGTTTGCAGTAGGCTCCGGTTCGTCGCCGATCTCGAAGTAAACAGGCTCCATACCGTCAAAGGGCTCGTAACCGTCGTTGGCCAAAACGATCGCAAAGTATTCACCGGGGACCAGTTCGAACCCGTTGAAAACGCCTTCGCGGTTCCGGCTGGCAACCGCCGCATCATCCGGGAACACCCAGGTGCCGCCGTCATTGCCCACATACCACCAGACCGTTGATATCTGGTATGTGTCCTGCGCCGCCGGATAGATGCCGATCCAGTCCGTGTCTCCGAAGTCGCCGTTGACCTCGATGGTGAGCTCGCCGTCCGCAACTTCAACGGTCAATATATCCGATTCTTCCGCGCTGACCGAGATCGCTCCGCAGAGCCCGCTCAGCAATAATACCGCAACGATTACAGCAATCAGTTTTTTCATTTCGATCTTCCTTTCGTGCCCGGAGTTGTCCGGCGGCATGGTCGTATTATAGCACAATTTGAAGGTGAAATGTACATTTCCTGCAATATATGCTATTATTAGCCCGTCAGCCGAAACGGCTTGCAAATTGATTTAAGGAATATCTTAATGACTGTTTTTATTGTTTTGCTTATACTCTCCCTCTCCCTCGCCGCGCTGTACGTCGCGGGCGTGATCAAACCGCCGCTGTTGGCCAAAACATTGGCCTCGCTGGCGTTCGTGGCGCTGGGCGCGTACTCACTGTTTGCGCCGGGCGGCATCGGACCGCTTTCCACGCAGATCGGCTGGCATTTATCCCACCCGTTTTACGTACGGCTGTTCTGCGGGCTGGTTGCCGGCGCGCTGGGAGATGTGCTGCTGGAATTGTTTGACAGCAAAAACAAGCTGTTTTTCCTGGGGGTGGGGGCGTTTTTTATTGGCCACGTGCTGTATGTGGCGGCGTTTAGCTATATTGACCACTCAGCGGCGTGGATCGCGCTGCTGTGCGCATTTCCGGTAGCGGCGGTGTTGACGGTGTTGTCCGCACGCCTGCTCACCTTCGAAGGCCCGCGGCGGCTGATCCTGCTGTGCTACATGTTCGCGCTGTCTTTTATGTGCGCTTACGCCTGGACGATCCTGATCCGCGGCGGCAACACGCCCTTCCTTCTGATCGCGCCGGGGGCAACGCTCTTCCTCGTCAGCGATACCACCCTCGGCCTCCAGCTGTTCGCGGGTGACCGCCTCGCGCAGCACCGCCGCCTGCTGGGGACGATATGCCTGATCACCTACTACCTGGCGCAGAACCTGATCGCGGTGTCGGTGTCAATTTAAAGTATCATATTTTTCCGCCGCTTTCCGCAGATTCTCCGCCACCTTCTCACGAATTGACGCCGGCGCCAAGACGGTAACGTATGCGGCGTATTGCATTGCCCAGAATACCATTGCCATCGGGCTGGAGCGTACCGTTGCCAGCAGCCGGTCGCCGTCGCGGCTGAACCGCACGTCCTTGCCGAACCAGTCCACGATCTGGTCCACGACCTCCTCATCCACCTCCAGCTCGATCAGCTCCGGCTTGTCCGAAAACATGTACGGCAGCGCGGTGGTCAATACGCTGTAATCGATGCCCCGCTCGTACCCTTCGATGCTGCGCAGCGGCACCAGCGGCCGTTCGGATATCCGGATGTTGGTGATGCGGTCAACGCGCAAAAAAGACATATGCTTCCAGTACGTGCTGTATGCCATCAGGTAATAGTGCTGGTTGTGCAAGATCAGCTGATAGGGCGACTCGCGCCGGAAAGACGATTTGTGCAGCTTCTTGTCCGTACCGAAATGGTTATAGTCGCATTCGATCATTTTGCCCGCTTCTATCGCCGCGTCAATGATCTCAATGTTGTAAAACAGCTGCCGCTGCTGCGTTTTGTCCCACTGGTCGACGGTATGGATGTATTTCACGCGCCTTTTGAAATGCCGGCTGGTCAGACCGCACAGCCGGTCGATCAGGCTCTTCGAGTCCCGGGCGGAAATGTGCTTGCTCGCCAGAATGGAGTCGATGATCAGGCGCAGTTCATTGTCGTCGAACGTCCGCCCGCACAGGTAGCTGCCCTGCCGCCCCGACTCGATATCGAAGCCGGCTTCTTCCAGCAGCGCCAGGTTGCGGCTGATCGCCTTCCGCTCGAGGGCAATGCCGTACTCCCGTTCCAATATGCGGGCAATATCCTCCTGCGTGAGCGGATGGTCAACATCGCTCTCCCGCTCCAATATCCGCAATATCCGTATTAAAGCCAGCTTTTTGGGTTCCTGATCTGTCATATGAGGCTCCTCTTTTAAATGATTCTTGCGTTTGAGAAAAAGTTGTATCTAAGTGAAAAGTATAGCATAAAAAGGCAATCTTTACAATTAGTCATCGTCTTTAGGATATTTGTCCTTTTCTGCTCTCTGGATAAATATCTGAATATTCCCAGTTACTTTCTCTATCCGCATGCTCTTCCCAGTATTGTGTACGGATCACCCGGGCATCTGTTATCATGATCACGTTCGAAAAGTACTTTTCGGGATCACCGCCTGCAGTCGGGTCTTCGATCGGGCAATATGTATCGGTTATTATCTGATTGTCCCAGCCTAAAAATGAATTCTCCCACACATCTGAATACATAACATAAGCGCCACATTTTTTACAGCGATATAAAACACGATAATCATCCCACCAGACAAAACCGCCTGCCAAAACTTCTAAATCACGGTTTTCAACAGCATGATTTGGATCCGGGTCCGAAAACATGCATCACACTTTACGTTTATCCGCCATTTGTTTCCCCTCCTTTTTGCCCCCCTGGGAGCAATTGGAGTTTAACAAAAACTGTGTACCAAAAACGGTACACAGCACAAAGCCGTGAAAACAGGGGCAACCCGCGATATCAATCTGTTTCCGACGCAATGATGACCACAAAGCGGTCGGTGCGCTTATCATACACGGTCAGGCACAGTGCGCCCCACCACTCGTGGCCGTCGTCGAAGTAATCGGACCAGTCGGTCGACCACCGGAACACTTCCAGCGCATCGGTGCCCTTAGGGAACAGAGACACATTGACCCTCTCAAAATCCGTGTTATTATAGCCGGTCTTATGCGGCGGAAACAGAAACGCCTTGCGGTAATTGAGTTCGCCGTGCAGGTCCGCCGGAGCAAAAAACGCTGCTGTCGGGATCTCCTGCGCGTCCGCTTTGGCCACATCGTAATGCCATAAGGCATCCCCTGCAGCGTCGGAAAACAGGAATGCACAGGCCCGGACCAGCGCCCGCCGGTGGGCGTCAATGCCCTGCACACTGTGATCGTTTTTTACCAGGCAGTACTCCACCACACATTCAGGGTAATCCGTAACCACCGAATAAAACGGATCGCCGTAAATGATCATATCTTCAACGTTTTGGCGCTCGTCCGGCCACTGAGACTTCGCTTTTTCATCTAAATCGACCGATTCCGGGTCGGACTGATCCGAAACCGCAGACTTGCGGCGGTAGAATTCCAGCGTGTCGTTCACGATGCTGTCGATCAGCGCGGCGCGGCTCCGGAAGCCTTCTGGAATGGCCACGTACAGATACCATTTTCCCGGATAATCCCAAACGTTCTGGAAATACGTCTCCACCGGGTTGCGGTCGATCACCGTGTCCGCCTCCGGAATGATCTCCCGGACTTTCCGCAGCGCCACTTTATGAATGCCTTCTCTGAACTCCGCCGCCGCTTCCAGGTCGCAGTCCGAGTAATCATATTCAGCCATTATTATCACCGCTTTCGCCGCCGGTCAGATCGAACAGGCTCAGCTGATCGTACTTTTCCGGAAATTCGCTCAAAAAGCGGAAACACGCGTCCGGGTCGGACAGAATGCCGTTGTCACCGCAGATCTTGTGAAGCAGGCGCGTCAGTTCGGCCGACCGCGGGCTGGGCAGCACGTACGCGTTGCCGTACCGCCGGATATAGCGCGCCTTCATGCCGGGGAAATGCCTGTCCAGCGCCGCGTAATAATACTCCCGGTCGCCTTCGCGCAGGGTCAATCCCATTCCGAAATCGATGACGCCCTTCACACCCACGCGCACGCATTCGTTCAGTATGGTGGAAATGTTCTCCGGCGTATCGTTGATGAACGGCAATATCGGCGTCAGCCACACCACCGTGGGTATCCCCCGCGCCTGCATCTCTCCCAGCACTTCGATGCGGCGCCGGGTATTACAGACGTTTGGCTCCAGTATGGCGCACAATTCGTCATCGTACGTGGTGAGCGTCATCTGGACAACGCACTTGGCGGAGCGGTTGATCTCGTCCAGCAGGTCGATATCCCGCAGGATCCGGTCGGAGTTGGTTTGGATCGCTACGCCGAAACAATTGTCCCGGATGATCTCCAGACACCTCCGGGTCAATCCGAGTTTTTCCTCGCAGTGCATATACGGGTCCGACATGGCGCCGGTGCCGATCATGCACTTTTTGCGCTTCGATCTCAGCGCCTGCTCCAGCAGTTCCGGCGCGTTGCCCTTCACTTCGATGTCCTCGAACGGGTGCGTAAACTGATAGCACGTACTGCGGCTGTCGCAATAAATACAGCCGTGGGAGCATCCGCGGTAAATATTCATTCCCACGCGGCCGCCGCTGCCGGAAAGTATGGTTTTGGCGTCAACAAAATGCATTACCGGCCGCTCCCGCTTTTGCCCGCGCTGAACGCGTAATTGAAGCGGCCATAGGGCATAGTGTCGCCATGCTGATAAAAGTCTTCAAACGATTCCAGCGTCGTGCGCGAATCCGCCCATTTGAAATTGACTGTGTAATTGTCGCCGGATATGCCCAGTTCCGCTTTGGAGATGCCCAGCATCAGCTGGTTGCCGCGGAGCCGGTAACTCACTTCCGCCGCCGGTTCGAACCCGCTGCCGTTATACTTTTCCAGGCGCAGCTTGCCGTCGGCGGCGACGCCGTTCACCCGATATTCGTACCCGTTCCAGTTGTTCAGCAGATCGCCGTCCACATCCAGATACAGGTTCATCCAGGTACCCTCGGTATTCGTGTCGATATCCGCCTGCGTCTGGACGTAGAAATACAGGTTCGAAGCGTCTTTCGCCACCTTAGCCAGGACCATGCCGTTTCGGCCCGTGGTGTCGGTCAGGCGGCCTTTGCCGAAGGACTTGCAGTCGCGGTATTCCGTATCGGCCATATCCACGTACACGGTGTCAACGCTGTTCCATTGACCGAACCCGCCGGCAATATTGATCTTATTGTTCCGCGTGCAGACTGCTTTAGAGCCGGTGTTCTTGAACTTGCGGATATTCTCTGCCAGCTGCATATAATAATTATCGAAAAAGCCGCCGGACATCGGTTCCGTGTCCCCGCTGTACTCCAAAGTGAATTCGTCGAATATCGCCAGCTTGCCGTCGTACGGCCAGACGCCCGCGCGCCACTCGTTCCACTGCAGCACCATGGCGGTCTCCGCGTCGGAGGCAATTGCCCGGTCCCACTCTTCCTGGAAATTGTACCCGTATTTGTACGAATCCTCGGTGATGCTGTCTTTGCCGTTGTGCCAGCTCCGGCCGCGGCTGCCGCCGGTCTCGCCGGTCATGCCGTACAGCACATTGTCCGAAAACCACGCGTTGGGCGAACAGTTCTGGGCAACGGAAACCGGGATCACACCGTGTTTGCCGTTTACGTCGAAATATATAGACGCTTCATCGTCGAAATCGATCCACGGATACCCGCCCGCAACTTTTTCCGCGTTGGGCCACTGCGAACGCCGCAGCGTGAAGAACGATTCGATCAGTGGCGAAGTCTCGCTGCCGATAATAAGCGGTTTGCCGTCGACCATGTACCAGGTGTCCGGGTATTTGCCGGGCTCATACACGTCGGTGTACGCCGCCATCATCGTGTTCAGCGAATCGGTGTTGGTGTAGAAGACCACCTTCGGCGCGGGCCAGCCGGCTTCGTTGTACTCGTGCAAAAGCCCCATGAGCCTGAGCGCGCTTTCGGTGTACGCGCTGCCGTTGGTGGTGTCGAACACCAGATAATCCACGCCGGCATAAATGAACATCTCGATATGCTTCCGGGTCACCCAGTTGTCTTCGGAGCGGTAGAAGTCAAACAGCGGTTTGCCCCACCAGTAGCTCCGGCCCGCGGACAGCTTTTTGCCGGCGTCCAGCCAGTCCTGGAAGATCTCCGTGCCTTCACCGCCGAAATGGTTGATATTGTAGAACAGCGCGACCTGGCGGCCGTTGTCGCCGCTTCCGTCCGTGGACATTGCCCGGCCCAGATCGTCGGTGGCCACGACCGAGTAAACGTCAAATCCTTTCCCGCTGACCGCCACGTAATCGGGATCATCTTTATCCAGCGGGACGCCGTTATAGATACTGACGAAATTACCGCCCGCGAAGCTGCCCTGCGCGGTATTGGATCTGTTTTCCTTCGAATTGTTCTGGTGTTTAATTAAAAGTGCCATAATGACCCCCACTATTGTAAGCGCGGCAACTGACGCGCAGATTATAATTATCTTCTTACTTTTCATAGCGCCTCCGAGGTGTGCTGCTCCCGCGAGCGCCGCGGTTCGGCGCCGGTCAGGTGTGAGATGTCCTTGTACGCCGGTATGTTGACATCCTCGAACAGGCCTTCCGGTATCTGCGAGGTCCAGCCGTCTTCATCGAATGCGGGCAATTCCAGTCCGAGCGCGTACAGCACGATCGCCGCAAGATCCCGCACGTTCATGTCGTCAATACTCCCCGCCCGCACGCCGGGCCCCGCCGCCGCGAACGTGACGTACTTTTCCGCGTCGGTCCAGCCGCCGTGGCTGGCGCCCGCGCCGTTAAACGGAGTCCCGCCGTGGTCGGCGATCACCATGAAAAGCGTATCGTCAATTATCCCCGCGCTCTCCGCCGCTTCGTACACGTCATTGACCAGGCCGTCGACCACATGTATCCGCTCCAGATGCTCTTTTGTCCCGTACCCGAACCGGTGTCCGGCGCCGTCGACGCTGTCGTACTGGCAGAACAGGAACGTAGGCTTTTTATCTTTGACAAATGCGCTGATGACCGGCGCCAGCTCTGAATCCCGCGCGGTGTCGTGGAAGACGTTCAAATTGCCTTCTACGATGCCGTAGGTAATGGAGTTCCAGTCGCAGAAAGAGCCCAGCACCGCGTCCGGCATTGCCGCACGGATACGGCGGAACAGCGACGGAAATTCGGCATCCACCGGATACGGCGTTGACGATACGATCTCGTTTTTCAGTTTGTGGACCTCCGGCCCGACGCCGAGAAGCATCGAACCCCAGCATTCGGCGCTGATGGTGGGATTGGATGCCAGCGCGCGGTACGTGACAGCGCCGCGGGCAAATATCCGGTCGAAATGCGGCGTGTCGGCATCTTTAATAAACGCGCCGGCGCCGTCAATACCCATTACGATGACATGCTTGTACGGTTTCATAGTCTTCTCCCTGCGTTTGCCGCGAAACAGTTTGATTTCTGTATTAATTGTACACCGTATCCGCCGTGTTTACAAGCACAATGCGGTATGGTATACTGGCTGCGGAATAATACGGACAGCGAGGTAATACGCTATGCATACCGAGACCGCGATAGACAACTGGAGACTGTGCATTGCCCCCGACAGCAAAGTGCGCGCTGAGCAGCTGGTTTTCACCTTACCGGAAACGCTGGAAGCATCCGGGCTGGATACTATTCCGGCCGCGGTGCCGGGCAATTTCGAACTGGACCTTATCAAAGCCGGCAGGCTGCCGGAGGACATTTTTGCGGGCACGAATATTCTGAAGCTGCAGGACCTGGAATGCATGCATCTGTGGTATTATACGCGGTTCCGGGCGGGGGCTGTTGACAACGCGTGCCTGCGGTTTGAAGGCATTGACACCGTATCCGAAATATACCTCGACGGTGCGCTGCTGGGCACCACCGAAAACATGCTGATCCCGCACGAGTTCCCGCTTTCCGGATTCCGCCCCGGCGTGCATTCACTGGTAGTGCACATCATCCCGGTATCGGCATACGTGCGTCAGTTCGACCTGCCCGCCAAGTGCTGGGCTATGAAATATACTCAGGACTCGCTGCTGGTGCGCAAAGCGCCCGCCATGTTCGGCTGGGATATAATGCCCCGGGCGCTCTCGGGCGGTCTCTGGAAGCCCGTGAAACTGATCTCCCGGCCGCGGAACCGTATCCGCGAAAAATATCTGATCACCGCGAACATCTGCGGCAATCGAGCGGAATTGTATCTGAAGACCTGTGTTGACACCGAACTCGACGATCTGCGGGAGCTGACGCTCACGCTCAGGGGCGTGCACCGGGACGCGGCGGGCAATATCGACTCCCGCTTCGAAAAGTCCGAAACGCTGTTCTCCGTCAATCATGTGATGCAGCTCCCGGTGGACAATGCCGTGCTCTGGTGGCCGAAAAACTACGGTACGCCGGAGCTGTACGATGTGGAACTGCGCCTCACCCGCACGCCGCGGAATGAAGGCGGCGCACGCGTGTTCAACTCCCCGGAAGGCGAACTGCTCGATCGCGTCACATTCCGTCACGGCCTGCGCACCGTCGAACTTGAACGTTCCTCCCTGGCCGGGCCCGAGGGCAAGTTCTTCTTCCGCATTAACGACAAACGCATTTTCGCACTTGGCACCAACTGGGTGCCCGCCGACACGTTCCCGTCCCGCATCGATGACTATACTTTGCGCGGACTGGAACTGGCGGACGATATCGGCTGCAACATGATCCGCGTCTGGGGCGGCGGTCCCTACCCATCGGATGTTTTTTACAACTACTGCGACGCCCACGGCATTCTGGTGTGGCAGGATTTTGCCATGGCCTGCGGGCTGTATCCGGATGACGAGCGCATGTGCGGGCTGATCCGCGCGGAGGCCGTAACGGTGGTCAAAGCGCTGCGCGGCCACGCGTCGCTGGCGCTCTGGTCCGGGGATAACGAAAACGACCTCTTCTGCCGGTGGCGCGGCGGCGCGATCAATGGGCGGCCCATCAATCAGATCGATCCCAATCACAACAAACTTACCCGCGAGGTAATTGCCGACGTGGTGGAACGCTATGACGGTTTCCGCCCGTACCTCCCCAGTTCGCCGTATATCGACGCGGCAGTGTTTGCCGCCGGCAGCCTGCCCGCGGAAGATCATCTGTGGGGACCGCGGGACTTTTTCAAAGGCGAGTATTACTACGCTCAGTCGGTGGCGCACTTTGCCTCCGAGACCGGATACCATGGCTGCCCCGCCCCCGCCTCACTGCGCCGGTTCATATCCGAAGGCGCGCTGTCCAGGCGCGGGGATGGACAATTATGCCGCGACCCGGAATGGCTCGTACACTCCGCCAGCATGGAGACCGACCCGGGCGCGCCCTTCGCGTACCGCGTGCCGCTGATGACGCGCCAAGTGGAGCGGCTGTTCGGCAAAGCGCCGGAGGATATTGACGAATACGCGCTGGAAAGCCAGATCTCGCAGGCGGAGGCAATGAAATTCTTCATCGAACTGTTCCGCATCGGCAAAGGATACCGGGGCGGCATCATCTGGTGGAATATAATTGACGGCTGGCCGCAGATCTCCGACGCGGTGGTCGACTGGTACGGCGTCAAAAAGCTGGCATACACCTACATCAAACGCGCGCAGCAGCCCTTCTGTCTGATGTGCGGCGAGCCGGACGCGGACGGGTTCAACGCCCTGTATGCCGTGAGCGACCTTCAGACCCCTCTGGAGTTCTCATATTCCGTAAAAGACGCGCTCACCGGGCAGAAGATACTGTACGGAGATACGCACGCCGAAGCGGATTCGGTAACGGAACTCGGGCGTTTTAAAGCGCTTTCGGGACACTTTTATCTGCTGCGCTGGAACAGTGCGGGCGGCGCGCCGGACGGTTCGGGCGCGGTCAAAGGGCTAAACCACTTCACCGGCAATATCGGCGCCGGAATCGATCCGGCCGCGTATAAAGCGTTCATGCAGAATGCCGGGTTATGGGACAAGCTGGAAGGCTTCGATCAAACGAAATATTGAGTTTACAATTTGTATATGGCATTAAGCGTGTATTTGCCTTCGCTGCCATCGTCATTGTGCAGTTCCCGTTCATACGCGATCCCCGCATGCGCCAGGCAGAGCTCTAAAAAACACATAAAGATCCCGATATCTATGCGGTTGAAAAACGGCACCATCTTCGACGGCATGATGCCGCGCCAGTCCGGCCTTCGGTACCTGTATACGCACAGTTCGCCGTTGCCCGTGTTGTGGACGAACCAGGGCTGAGAATTGCACGCGCTCGGCGCGAAGCGGACGACATCCGCCACATCCGCGATATTGTCCCCTTCCCAGATCTCTTTTACCGCCTTGCGCTTGCTTTTAAACATATCTTTACGGAATTTTGCCGGGTCATCGATCTTGCGAATCGCTATCATTATCACGAAATCCAGTCCGTCGTACGTTTTTTCGTCCGTTTTGCCCATGCCGAACCACAGAGTGCCGATGTCTCTCGCCACCAGATACAGGTCAAGTTGTTCGCCCAGATAACCGATGTTCTGCAGGTAACCGTCTTTCTTTTCGCTGTACAGCATCACGCAATACTGCTCGCCCCTCCGGCAGCTGGTATCGCCGCCGGGAACGATCCGGATCGCCGTACGGATCTCCGGGCAAAGCGGTTCAAAGCTCCGGTACGCCGTTTCGAGCTCCGCCAGTTCCGGCTCGGTGATCACGGCATCGCCGGTGTTTCTAAATAAGTGAAACGATTTTCTTTTGAAGATCGCGCCGTAAAGTGAATCGTCCATGTTCTTTATCCTCTGCGGTTTTCTTCTTCCGGCCCCAGTTCTTCTTCCAGCCGACGCAAATATGTCTCCAGGAACGCGTGCCGCGACGCCGCCAGCTTTCTGCCGGTATCCGTATTCATCAGATCTTTCAGGAGCAGCAGTTTGTCGTAAAAATGCCGCACGGAATCGCGCAGCGTCCGGCCGTGTTCGCCGCCGTACGCAAAAGTGCGGGCAATGCCCACCGCTCCGATGGCATCCAGCCGGTCCGCGTCCTGCACGATCCGGCCTTCAAGCGTATCCGGAGTCTGTCCCCGGTTCGAACTGAATGAGACCGAGTTGATCACGCGGCATATCTGCTCTATCTGCCCGGCGGCGATACCGCAGGCGCTGAGGAACGCGCGGGCATTGCGGTTGTCCGTTGTATTAAAGAGTTTCGGGTCGTCAACGTCGTGCAGCAGCGCAGCGAGGGCGACAATGCCGCGGTCGCAGCCGGGCTCGCCTTCCGCGATCTGAAGCGCGGTGCGGAACACGCGCATAGTGTGCTCCGCGTCGTGGCCCCCGGCATTGCCGGCAAAAAGCTCCTCGACATATTTGAACGCCTGCTCTACTGCCAGGTCATTCAAGGCGTGCGGATCGCTGCCGGTGATCATTCGAGCACTCCCGTCTTTTTGATCGCTTTGAATATCTCCTGCGCCATGCGGTAGAAGCCCAAGTCGTTGGGATGCGTGCCGTCAACGGTGCAGTTCTCCCGGTCTTCACGGCCGAACAGGCGTTTGCCGCAAAGGAGGTACACGTTGTTGTCCCCTTCGCGCCGGGCGATGCGGTAAGTGCGGCGGACAACGTTATACCGGTCCTGCGATTCCGGATCGGTCTCCCAGCAAGGATCGGAAACCAGAATTACCGGCGTCGTTTTCTGCTGCCGGCGGAACGTGCGGTAGAGTTTTTCGTGCGTTGCCAGCAGATACTCGGGATCATCGGCGTTGTAGTCGTAGTCGCACACAAACAGCGATATGTCGAGGGACGCCATGTATTCATTGATCGCGTCTTCCGCCATTGCCGACGCCGAAAAACCGAGGTTGATGAAGTCCACGTTGGTCCATTTGGAAATGATGCTCGGGTAGGCGTTGTCCGGGCGCGACGCGCACTGGCCGTGGGTGATCGACGAGCCGTAGTACAGTATCGGTTTCACGTCTTTGCGGTAGCTCAGGCCGTGCCCGATCTTAGCGCCTTTCGGGAAGCCCAGGATCAGTTCCTGCAGATCGTTGTACAGCGGAAAATACAGAATGTAATTGCGCATCTCGCCGCCCGCCGGGATCCGTTTCTCTAAGTAATAACTGTTCGGGCCGGAGCACTGGGCCAGAAAGCAGTAATGGCCCGGTACGATGGTGGCAACGAAATACTGCTTAACTTCGCCGTTTTCGACCCGCTCTTCGTGCAGCGTGAACCCGCCGGAACCCAGCTGGTCCATCCACGACAGGTGGTTCAGCGCGGTGAAGCTGGCGATGAGGGAGATCCGGTCCGCGTTCGTGGAAAAGCGCAGCCGGCCGCCTACCGGGTGTTCGTTCAGGAGCATCACGTTCGGGCTCACATTGGCGGCAATATCCCGCGGCATGCGGAGGAACCGTCCCGCGTCATTGTCGTAAAACACGCCGTACAGGTCAAAACGGCTGTCCGGGATGCGGTAATAAGTATAGCCCGGTGTGACGGTCAATCCTTTTTCGGCAAATTGTGCTTCCGCTTCGCTGACTTTCACGGTTTTCACCTCGCTGAGTTCAATGCACCTGCTTTATGAGCGTCAGAACGTTTTGTCCGTTAGAATACTCGTATTTGATATCGTCCGTGACCTTCTTGGCCATAAAAATGCCGAGCCCGCCGATCCGGCGCTCCTCCGCGGAAAGCGAGACGTCCGGATCCGCCTTTTTGAGCGGATCGTACGGCTTGCCCGAATCGATGAACGTGAGTTCTACGGTGCGGATGCTGCCTGGTTCTCCGGACAGTATGAGGCGCACGGTGGCGTTGCCGGTGTACGGCGTGTAGGCGTAATTTGCGATATTGACGAATATTTCTTCCGCCGCCAGTTCCAGCTGCGTTATAAATTTGGGGCTGAGGCCCGCGGCGGCAATGCGGTCGCCGATAAAATCCATGACTCTGGGCAGATTGTCAACGGTAGCCGGCAGCGTGAGCTCGGCGGGTGCGGAACAGCCGTTGTCAACAGAAAATACCAGCGTATCCAGCCGTTCCATCAGCGCGATGAGTTCGCGTTTCCAGAGCGCCTGCGTCGGCGCCGTGGCCGGGTCGGAGGGATCGGAATGGCGCGCAGACCAGTCCAGCAGATTGGCGTAGGAGATCACACGCACTTTGTCTTCCACATCCTTGATCACCTGTTCATCGTTCGTGCCCAGATATGCGGCCAGGCTGTCGTGCCAGAACCGGCGCGCAACGTCCGCGCTAAAGCCCTGGAAGTTCAGCACGATCTGCGGGTCGTATTCGGAAAAGCCCACATACGCGTTGTACATATGCACGAGCTCGAAGATCGGATGACCCACTGACAACGTATCCATGTCGATCAGCAGCACTTCCCCGTCCGCGACGACGATATTTTTAGTGTGATAATCACCGTGCACCATATGGTCGCTTTCGGGGATATCCTCGATCATTTTGATCAGTTTGTCGCCCATGCCGTCCGGCAGCCGGTCCCGGATCCGCCGCGCCGACTTCAGTTCATGTTCTTTGATGCGCGGCAGTTTGCCCTCGGGAACCGAAATGCTGTGGACTTTTTTCAGCATATTGACGTATTCCCGCACGCAGAAATCGTAGCGTTCCGGCTCGCGGGCCAGTATCTTGGAAAACGACGTGGCGTTCAGCAGTTCAAACACCGAGCCGTAGCTGTCGCCCACGCGGACGATATCGTATGAGATCGCCGTCGGCACGCCCAGTATCAGCGCCAGCCGCGCCACTTCCCGCTCGTGCATGATCCCGGCCAGGGCGTTGGCGTTTTTGTAGGTCTTGACCACGTTGTCCTTATCGATGCGGTACACTTTGCCGTTGAACCCTTCGCCTATGACCTCGCAGCCCTCCACCGAGACCACGCGGTACGCCTTCTCCACTTTCATCATTTCGGTGAAACCGGTCATATCCAGGATCTCGTACACTTCGGGACTCGCGTTGATGATCTTCAGATCCGGCACAGTCTTGCGGATACGCAGGATCACGCGCAGGCCGGCGCTGGAGATGTATTCCAGATCTGACACATCAAACACGGCGCTGCCGGGATCGCCGGCGGCGGAGAGCCGCTCCCGGATCTCCTGTTCGACCTGCGCGTTATTATTCGAGTCGATACGTCCTGTAAGTTTTATCACGGCCGTTGTCTTATTCTGATCGGTAGTCATTATTATTACCCCCTGTATTCCAGGCAGAGCATCGTCAGGTCGTCAAACTGTTCCGCGTCCTTCACGAAGTCGTCAACGGCCGCCCGCATATTCTTCAGCACATCTTCCGGCGGCGCGGCGGTGTCGGCGTTGAGCGCGGCGAGCATGCGGCCGGTGCCGAACAGCTCGCCTTCGGCATTAGTGGCTTCGGGCACGCCATCGGTGTACAGGAACAGTTTGGCGCCGGGTTTGAGCATTAGTTCGTATTCCTTGTATTTCATGTTGTCCATGCCGCCGATCACGAAGCCGTTTTTGTCTTTATACAGCTCGTATCGTCCGCCCGGAGCGAGAAGCACCGGGTATTCGTGACCTGCGTTGGCCGCGGTCAGTTTACCGGTGGAGATCTCCAGAATGCCCAGCCAGACGGTGACAAACATTTCTTCACGGTTGTTGGAGCAGATCGCGGTGTTGGTATCGGTGAGCACCTGCGCGGGCGATTTGCCCATTTTGGCGTTGTTAGCCAGGATGATCTTGGAAGCCATCATAAACAGCGCCGCCGGCACGCCTTTGCCCGAAACGTCCGCGATGACCAGGCCCAGATGATCGTCGTCGATCAGGAAGAAGTCGTAGAAGTCGCCGCCCACTTCCTTTGCGGGATCCATCGAGGCGTAGATATCGAATTCGGCACGTTCCGGGAACGGCGGAAAGATGCCGGGAAGCATTGCCGCCTGGATGCGCGTTGCCAGGCCGAGTTCGGTGTTGATACGCTCTTTTTCAGCGGTGATGCGGGTGATGTTGTCCACGTAATCGTGGATCTGCTGCTCCATGTTGTCAACGGATGCCGCCAGCACGCCGATCTCGTCGTTGCTTTTTATCTTGTCCTGCAGGCGTGTCTCCGCCGGCGTATTTTCGGCGGAAAACCGCGCAGCCTCCTCCGAGATCTGGTTGAGCGGCTTCAGCAAAACCCGGTGCAGATACAGCGCCTGGCCGGCGATCACCAGCAGCGCCAGCACGGCGAACGCCAGGAAAATGCGGCTCATATATGAACGCAGCGTTTTGGACATCACATCCATCTGGCGCTGCACGCACAGTATCGCCTTGACCTCGCCTTTGTAGTCTTTGAGGCCGATCATGGCGGTGATGTGGTTGCCCGTCTCTATATAGCCCTTGTTGCGTACGACCAGCTCGCGATCGGATTCCAGTTCGTACAGCGCGCGGTACTTTTCGCGGTACTCGTCGTTGGTGGTGTCGCGCAGATAGCCGAAGCTGTACACGGAGTAGCTGCTGTTGTGGTCAATGGTGGAAAACAAAAACTTTATATGCGCATAGTCGGTGCGGTCGGGCAATATGACGTAGATGAACGTTGACCCGGACGTGTTGCAAAGCGTATCCAGCGCCGCCCAGGTCTCTTCATATTTCTCGCCGGTGCCGCCGCTCTGCTCGTACTCGTCGATACTGTCGCAATCAATGAGCCGCGCCGCCGCCTTGGCGGTCAGGAACGCGCCTTCGGTGTACTGATCCATCAGCGCGCTGGAGAAGCTCCGGTAGCCGATCACGCTGACCACGGCGGCAAACACTACCAGCAGCAGCACTATGCCGACGATGCTTTTTACGGCGATGTGCCGTTTCGGTTTATTCATGGTCATTCGATGGTGAGGATATCGGTGAAGCAGGTCACTTCGAAGATCTCCGCTACGACCTCGTTGACGTTGCGCACGATCATTTTGCCGCGCACGTTCATCGATTTTTGCGCGGACAACAGCACGCGCAGACCGGCGGATGATATGTATTCAAGCTTTGCGAGGTCGAAGATCAGTTCGGTGACATTTTCCGGCAGATCGTGCAGTTCCTGTTCCAGTTCCGGCGCCGTAACAGTATCAAGCCGGCCTTCAAGGGCGAAGGTCATCGTCGCGTTTTCGAGGGTTTTGTTGATGTTCAGCATTTTGTCCTCCTGTATTCTTTTCTATTGCCATTTTCAATTTGCCATTAATCTATCCTGAACGTTGCGTACACCGGCAGGTGGTCGGAGATCTCGTGTCCCCGCTCCTTGATCAGGAAAGTATCATAAGTCAGCGGCGCGGTGTTGGCCGGGTTGTAAAAAACGTAGTCAATGGGTTCCTTTGCCGGGTTGTACGATGTGCTGGATTCGTCGTAATTGGCCGTCATCGTGGCGATGCGGTCTTCGGGCACCGTTGACGCCGCGTTCAGCCGGGAGTCCGCCAGGGTCATGCGGTAGCGCACACCGTTCTCGTCCTTGAACGACGATTCCCCGGTTATGAGTTTGTACAGGGCGTAGAGATTGCCCCCGCTCGTCGTGCGGCGGTTGTTAAGGTCGCCGGTCAGGAACAGCGGCAGGTCGCCGAAGCGCTGCGCGAATTTGATTATTACGCGCATCTGGTCTTTGCGGATGTTGTTGCCGGTAGTGGAATCGTTTTTACCGTTGTGGTCCAGGTGCGTGTTCATGTGGGCGAACTCGGTACCGGTGACTTTGTCGCGCAGGATCACCCAGGTGCAGATGCGCGGGTAGTTGCAGTTTTCCAGGTACGAACCGGGCACGTCGGGCGTGTCGGACAACCAGAACGTCCCGCTGTCCACCAGTTCAAATTTATCCTTGCGGTAATAAATGGAGTTGGCTTCGCCGCCCGGTGTGCGCGCCTCCCCTACGCCGGCGTACGAATCGTTGAACACCAGCGCGTCGAGCCACTTGAGCCAGTTGACCGTGACCTCCTCCATCCCCACGACGTCGGGCATCAGTTCGTCAACGAGTTTTCGGTACATTGCCGCCCGGATCCGGAAGGGCGAGGGATTGCCGTTTTCGGTCTGGATGTTGAACTGCAGTACGCTGAGCCGGTAGTCGTCCGCGCTGCGTTCCCCCTCGGGATACACGTCCGGCGTGATATAATCTGCCGCTTCGGCCGCGGTGCAGAAGCGCAGTTCGGACAGATACAGCGTTTCGTCTTTCTGCGCGGCGAGCTGCTCGGTGATGAGGCGGAACATGGTGAGCGTATCGGCGTTGGAGACGCTCGAGAAATCGAAGCAGATGTATTGCCATCCGCCGCCGTCCGGGATCCGGGCGAACAACTCTTTCCGCAGCGTTTCGGTGTCGGTGGTCCGTGTCGCGCCGAGCAGGCTGGCGATCGGAAGATTCAGGTTTTCGACTTTGACTTTGAGCACCACGAAGGGCTTCTCGGCGAGGCTTGCGCGCGTGACGCCGACCGCGTCGCAGAATTCTTTGTACTTAAAGAACACTGAAGGCGTGAGATTGGATGTATTATTCATTGCGCCGGTGGCAATACGCACCACCCGGCCTGCTTCGGGGTCAACGGCTTCGCTCACCGTGCAATTCACCGCATTGGTGAAGTATTTTAAAACATCCCGCCGGAGCGCCGCGTCGAAGTCTATGCGCGCGGGATCGATCGCCGGCGGCGGTTCGGTGGGTTCGGGCGTCGCTGTGGGCGCCGGAGTGGCGGTGGGTTTTAGTGACGGTGTCGGTGCCGCGGTGGGTGCCGGAGTAGGTGTTGCGGTAGGTGCCGCGGTAGGTGCCGGAGTAGGCGTTGCGGTAGGTGCAGCGGTAGGCGCCGGAGTAGGCGTTGCGGTAGGTGCAGCGGTAGACTGCGGTGCAGGTGTCTCAGTAGGAGTTGGCGTCGGTGCAGCGGTGGGAGTCGGTGTTGCAGTGGGTTCCGGCGTGGCGGTTGGTGCCTCAGTCGGCGCTTCAGCGGGAGCGTCAGTTGGCGTGGCAGCCGGTGTATCTGTATGAATTGTGCCGGCAACACCGCATCCGGCGCAAACCGCCAGGCACAGCACCGCCAGCACTGCGATAAATAATCTAAAATACTTGCTCCGCCGCTTAATCATCTTTCATCTTCAATTTCCGCGCCAGCCGCGGCGAGATCGACTCCACATCTTCCTTCTTGAGTCCGCCGATAAACCGCAGCACGACGAAATACACAACAACAGCGATCAGCGCCGCAATACCGAACGCGATCAAGTTGGAAACATACGCGCCGGCAAAGCTGAGCAGCCGTCTGAGCAGGAAATACGCCGGGAACGACGGCAGCAGCATCGCCGTGCTCGCGATCACCGGCCGCACCATCGGATCCAGCAGCCGGATGCTGATGCCTTTGATCTTGCGGAGCGCAAAGGCGTTCATCACCATCGGCACCAGGTACGACACGTAAGTGGAGATCACCGCGCCGTAAATATTGAGCGCCGGGATCCCGATCAGAATATAGTTGAGCAGCGCTTTCAACAGTACGCCGACGCCTACGAAAAACGTGGACTGGTACAGCAGGTTGACGCTCTGCATTATTGAACTCTGCAAGTGGACAATGCCCATGAACAGCACGCTCATAGCCATCGCCGTCATTATGAACGGGCGGTCAAAATCCAGCACGCCGTATATCTGCACCGCATACACCATCAGCGCGATCGAACACGGCACCGCGGCGAGGAAACACAGACGAAAACTGTCCTGAGCTTTCTGCTTGGCCTCGGCTACACGGCGTTCGGCGTACAGGCCCGCAATTATAGGCAATACGCTGACGCACAGCGCGGTGACCAGCGCGGTCGGTACGTTGATCAGCTGGCGCGCGGCGCTGAGGTCGCCGTGCATTGCCGCCGCTTCGTTTTCCGCGAAACCCGCGTGCAGCAGGCGCGATTTGACGATGAATACGTCGATGATCGTGCCGCCGTACTGTATCGCAGCGCTCAGCGTGATCGGAATACTGTATTTAGCGAGCAGGCGCAGATAATACTTGGTATCATAATCCTGTGCCGGGAGCGTGCCGGCTTTGGAGGCAGCCGGAGCGTTGTTCCCGGCAGCCATATGGTTTGAAGATCGGGTATAGTAGTAAATAACTATCCCCAGCGCGGCGACGGAACCTGCCACCGTACCGAACGAAGCGCCGGCTACGGCCCAGGCGAGTCCTCGCCCTCTCAGGATAAAAACAGCCGCGATCGCCACCAGCAGATGCACGATCTGCTCCACGATCTGCGAAGTGGCGGTGGGCGTCATATTTTTCAGGCCCTGCAGATAGCCGCGGTACGCGGACAATACCGAGCAGATCAGTATATTAGGCGCGATCACGACGATGCCCAGCCAGGCTTCGCTGTAGCCGGAGGCGCGGGCAATGGGTTTGGCCAGCAGCACCAGCACCGCGGTCAATACTATACCGATCCCCGCCAGCACCGTACGGGCCAGGCGGAACGAACGGCGGGCGGCGGAGGGGTTGCCCATGGACATGAATTCGGTGACGGTCTTGGAGATCGCCACCGGCAGCCCGGCCGTGGCGATAACGTACACAAACGCATATATCTGGTTCGCGCTCGTATAGACCTGATAGCCCGCCGAACCGCCCATAAGTTTCCGGATCACCGGCACGAACAGCAGGGACAATATCTTCACGCCGATGCTGGCCGCGGACAATACCGCAAACCCCTTCGCCATCGACTGCGCTGTAATGCCGCCCGGTTTTTTCTTCATTTCGTTGTCCGTCCCCTGTTTTACGCGTTAAAATCAGCGTTGTTAAGCAAAATTCTGCGTGTCAAGTCTATTGCGTTGACAGCTGTCAGCGCCCGTATCCGTTCCCGCGAGCCCGTAAACCGGCATTCCTTCACGAGAACATTGCCCACGTACGCCGCGCCGATATATACCAGTCCGACCGGTTCATCGCTCACCCGCGGCCCGGCATATCCTGTGACCGCGACGGCAATATCCGCCCCGGAAAGCGCCCGCATCCCCTCCGCCATCTCGCGGCAGGTCTCCGCGCTGACCGCGGTAAACCGCGCCAGTGTATCGGGCTTTACCCCCAGCAGTTTCTGTTTTGCTTCGTCAGTATACGTTACACATCCGGCGCAGACTACAGCAGAGGCCCCCGGAACGGAGGTCAGTTTCTGAGAGATCATGCCGCCGGTGAGCGATTCCGCCGCGGCGACCGTGAGTCCGCGCGCTTTGAGCAGCCGGATCAAAGTCTGCTCCGGTTCTTCATCCGTAAGCGAATATACGTTGTCACCCAGCAGTCTGCAGATCGCGCGGGTGCCGTTGTCCGCCTTTTCTGTCGCTTCGGCTTCGGTATTGCCCGACGCGGTGACGCGCACCGTCACGAGCCCGTCCTTGGCATAGGTGGCAAACGTCGGATCGGTCTGACCGTCGATCAGATCCATGAGGATCGTTTCGACTTCCGATTCTCCTTTGCCGCAGATCCGCACAAAACGCGATACGATAGCGCGGCCGGCGAGTTCGCGGTACAGCGGCATCACATATTTTTCAAACATCGGTCTGAGTTCGCCGGGCGGTCCGGGGAGCATGATGACGGTCTTGCCGTCGTATTCCCCGGTGCCGCGGATCATGCAGCCGGGCGCCGTGCCGTGGTCGTTGGCGAGCACTTCCGCGCCGCGCGGGATCAATGCCTGGCGGTAGTTGTTCACGGTGGCCTGCTTTCCGCGGGCGGCAAAAAACGCATCGATGCGGCGGCGGGACTCATCATCCTCCTCCAGCGCAAGGCCGAATTCGCGGGCGATCGTCTGCTTGGTCAGATCATCCTGCGTGGGGCCCAGACCGCCGGTGGTGATGACGATATCGGCACGGGCCAGCGCGGCGCGGAGACAGCCGGCGAGCCGCCGGTCGTTGTCCCCCACCACGGTATGATAATATACGCCCGCGCCTGCGTCCGGCAGCCGCTTCGATATGTATTGGGCATCGGTGTTGGCGATCTGCCCCATAAGCAGTTCGGTGCCCACCGACAGTACTTCAGTAATGATCATCGTGTCAAACTGTTATTTCTTCTTTTTCTTGGAGATCAGTATGCCGCATACGATCGCCGCAACAGCGACCACGCCGATAACGATTCCGACGATAAGACCGGTGTTGTTCTTATCTTTCTGTGTGTTGTCTTTATCTGCGGGCTTGTCGGTGGCTTTCGCAGCGTCCGTGGGCTTCTGGGCATCGGCGGTCTTCGGCGCCTCGGTGGCGGCCGGAGCATCCGTGATCACTGCCTCGGGAGTAGCGGCGGGCTCGGCCGTAGGCGCTTTGGTGGGAGTGGGCTCCGCGGTAGGCAGCGTGCCTTCCGCCAGCCATTTGTCACCGAAATCGTTGGCCGCTTTTTCGTTGGTGAAGAATGCCATGTAGTAAAGTTCGTAGTCGCAGGGTTCGGAATTGCCGCCGAACGGGTCGAGCCGGCAGTCAGCCATTATGCCCGTCCACTTTTTGTTCTTGCCCAGATTGACATTTACATACTGCAGCGCGTCGGTCTTGTCATAATTGAACAGCGCGTCCTTGGCTTCGTCATATCCGGCATTTTCATCGGTCTGGAAATAGTACTGTCCGCGGTCGCCGGTGTTGGGATTGATGCGCACGCCCAACTGCAGGATCTTGTATTTTTCAGCATCTACCTCCAGCGGCTCATCATCGATCTCGAGCGAGCTGAACATCAGCACCACATACGGGTCGCCGACAACGTCCATAGAGATGATCACACAGCCCTTTTCGTCATCGAAATAGATATCTTCGATCTGGTTTCTCATGGAGCTGCTGAAGAAGTTCTCATACCCCTCCTCATCGGCGAAGCTCAGGATCGGGCCAGGGGCGTTGTCCAGCGACTCCGGATCAGGCTCGGCGGTGGGCTCGGGCGTAGCGTTGACCGCGCTGCCGTCCGCGCTGTATATGAACGAAACGGGAACCGCCGAGTTCGTCGTCATCTTGACGATGGTGCCGTCTTCAAACTGGATCAAAAAGTCAATAGTGTGGTCGCCTTCCACGGCAGAAACATCAACAGCTACATCATAGCGGCTGGCGTACTGGCAGCCCGCATTCTGCGCGGCGGCAATGACCGCGTCTTCGGTGTTGACTTTATACTCTTCTTTGATCACCGGCTCGCCGTCGTCGATAACGTATCCGAATGCGGTGATATCCACGGCATTGCACGCCGCCCAGCCGCGCACGCCGACTGTCTGGACCGGGCCGCCCACGGCGCCGAAGTCCTCCAGGTACGTGACCGGCTCCTCGGGAGCGTTGTTCCCGTTTATCTTGATGTTGTCCCAAAGGACTATCAATAACGAGCCGAAGTCCTCAAACTCCGTAACGGATGAATCCGCAGCCGCCGGGAAAGAGAACATCGTCACCAGCAGCGCTACGATCAATAATACCGAAACCTTCCTCATTGTAAAGCCTCCATTTATAGATAGATTACGGAACAGGCTGCCCGGCGCATGCCCCGGCCGCCCGTCTTTTTCTGTGCGTAATTTTACACCAAAAAAGGCGAGCGTGTCAAATCATATTGCAGTTGACGCGGCGCCGCCGTTGTTGTATAATTCAACTGAACTGCCGTGACGCCGTTTGAGCGCCCGGTGCTTTCATAAACTCAAAGCGGAGGTTTTGGTTTTCATGAAAAAAGTTTCTGTCAGACTGCTCGGAAAAATAGCGCTCGTGCTGATGGCGTGCATCCTTGCCTGCACATTCTTTGCGTGCAAAGAGGAAGAGGCGGAACCCACGCCGGTACCCACCCCCGAGCCTACGCATAAAGAGCCCGATCTGAGCCCGATATATAATATTGACTACGATCCGGAGCAGTTCATCGTGACCGGCAGCACGTTGACCGAATATATCGGCAGCGGCGGCGACGTGGAGATCCCGAACGACATCACCGTCATCGGCCCCAACGCGTTCGCAGGCGCCTCGAACGTCACCTCCGTGACCTTCCCCAAGACTGTCACATATATCGATTCTCACGCGTTTGAAGGCTGCACCGGACTGACCGGCGTATTTACTCCGCCCAAGTTCGTAACGTATGTCGGCGACTACGCGTTCAAAGACTGTACCGGGATTACCGAGATCGCCTTTGAAAACCGCCTCGACGGTTTCGGCACTCACGTTTTCGAGGGCTGCACCGGCCTTGTCAAAGCTACGCTCCCCGAGAAATTCATTCTGCCCGGCGCGACCACCGTACTGCCGGCGTACACCTTCTCCGGCTGCACTTCCCTCACCGATGTAACTATCTTTAAAGAAGCGGTAACGATCGAGGACGGCGCTTTTGAAAACTGCACCGCGCTCACCACTATTACGATCCCGGATAAAGTAAAAGAAATGGGCAAAAATGTTTTTGCCGGCTGCACTTCGCTTTCCGATATCACTTTTAGCAAAGTTCTTTATCTCATCGGCGGCGGTTCGCTGAACGATACGCCCTGGTACACCGCGAAAATGGCCGAGACCAAAGCGGCCGTTGCCGCCGCGGCTACCGATGAAGAAAAAATGGCCGCCGGATTTGTCATCGTCGGTCAGAACGCGGTCGTAGGCTTCGCCCCGGCTTCTGAAACCGGAGACGTGGAGATCAAACTGCCCGAGACCGTTTACTCGCTGAATGAAGGCACGTTCGATCCGTTCATCGAACGCTTTACCAAACTGGAATATACGGGCAATTCCCGCCTCGAGTTCCTGGGCGATAATCTTTTCAAAGGCGCCGTAAATCTCAAAGAGATCTCGCTGCCTTCCAAACTTAAGACCATCAG
Organism: Clostridia bacterium; assembly: GCA_017620915.1. GTDB lineage: Bacteria > Bacillota > Clostridia > UBA1212 > UBA1255 > UBA1255. The sequence goes on from JAFZSK010000089.1 coordinate 32,106, forward strand.
CGCCGGCCTGTTCGACGGCTGCACCGCGCTGGAGACCGTGAACATCGCCAGCCGGCTCACTTCCATCGGCGACAACGCGTTCCGCGAGTGCACTTCGCTCAAAGATATTTACCTGCCCGACGACATCAAATCCATCGGCAACAGCGCGTTCTATCACTGCACCTCGCTTACCAGCATCGTATTCCCCTCCTCCATTGAGGATATCGGCGACTATGCGTTCAAAGACTGCGAAAACATCTCGAACTTCATATTCACGCTGAAGCTTTCCAACGTCGGCGTGCAGGCGTTCGACAATACTAAATGGTACGACGATCTTTCCGTCACCGAAGAGCCGCTCACCGAAAACCGTTTCCACGTATTCGGCAACGGCGTGCTCATCAAAGCGGATATCGTTGACGAGAACGTAGTGATTCCGGACAACGTAAAATCCATCGGCGCCTTCACCTTCAACGGCTGGACCGAGATCAAGGACCGCGAATTCTACGGCTCCAAACTGCCCAAGAGCATCACGATCCCGGAGGGCGTAACGCGCATCGGCGATTACGCGTTCTATTTCTGCGAGAATCTGGACACGGTGTTCATTGCCGACACGGTTACCGAGATCGGTGAAAAGGCGTTCTACGGCTGCAGCAACATCACCTCCGTGCACATCCCCGACGGCGTAACCAAGATCAATGACTACACCTTCTACGGCTGCACCAAGCTGACCGAAGTCAAACTGCCCGCCGGCCTCACCTCGATCGGCCGCTACGCGTTCTACAACTGCGACGCGCTGGTCACACTGGATATTCCCGAAGGCGTCACCGAAGTCGGCGCGTTCGCGTTCTCCGGTACTCCATGGTTTGAGTTCCATAACGAAAAACTGTTCATGATCGGCGGCACGCTGGTCAAGTACAACGGCGAACCGCACGCGGCACTGCCTGACACGGTCACTTCGATCTGCGGCGGCGCGTTTGAAAACGAGTCTACCGTTTCCGTTACGCTCCCGGCGGCAATGACAGCGATCCCCGAATACGCCTTCTCCGGCTGCGTCAATCTCAAGGAGATCAACCTGGACAACATCACCGAGATCGCCGAGCGCGCGTTCAACGGCTGCAAAGCGCTCACGGTCACCGTGGATACCGCGGCGGTCAATGTTGCCCCCGACGCCTTCACCAACTGCCCTAACGTAGTTCTAAAGTAAACCTGAATTACAGCAATATTAAAAAGAGCTGCCCGATTCGCGGGCAGCTCTTTTTTCGATCTAAACCGGCCGCGGTTATTTTCCGGCGTCCCGGAGCAGTTCCTCCGCGTGGCTCACCGCGATCTCCGACAGACCTCCCCCGTCAAGCAGGCGCGCGATCTCCTCGGTGCGGCGCCGCCCGGAGAGGGGCTCGGCGGCAGTGGATGTGCTGCCGGCTTTTACGGATTTGGAGATATATACATGATTGTCCGCCGCCGCGGCCAATTGTGCGTGATGCGTCACGCAGATCACCTGACGAAGCTCAGATACCTTCTTCAGTTTCTCCGCGATCCGGCGCGCCGCCAGCCCGCTGATACCCGTATCGATCTCATCGAAGATCAGCGTGGAAACATTGTCCGAACGGTTCTGTACGGTCTTGATCGCCAGCATGATGCGGGAAAGCTCGCCTCCCGACGCGATGCGCGAGAGCGGTTTCAACGGCTGCCCCGGGTTGGGCGAGATCAGGAACTCCACGCGGTCCAGTCCGTCCGGTCCGAACTCCGCGTCCCCGCCCGCTTCCGGTTCATAAAAGAAATCCACGTCGGTGCGGAATTCGGTAGAACCCATTTCCAGATCCCGGAGCTCCGCCATGATGCGCGCACTGAGCGCGGAGCCCGCTTCGGTGCGGCGCTCGGACAACTTGCTCGCGAGCTTGAACAGCAGTTCCGACAGCTCGGAGATCCGCGTCGAGATCTCCGCCGCGTGCTCTTCCGAATCCGTCAGAAACGCCAGCCGTTCCGCCGCCCGGTCGCGGAATTTCATTATCTCGGCATACGACTCTCCGTACTTGCTTTTCAGTCGGAAGAGATAATCCAGCCGGCGGCTCACCAGTTCCGCCTCCTGAGGGTCGTATTCGGCCTTTCCCGCCGCTTCCGCGAGCTGCGCGATAAAATCTTCAAATTCAAAATAAAGCGATTCTGCGGCCTCTGAGACAGCTTTAAATTGATCGCTCAGTTCCGCCGCCCGGGCCGTTTTCGTGCGGATGCTGCCCAGCAGCGCCTGAACGCCGCCGTCGCCGGCGCCCGCCGTGTCCGCTGCGTCGCCGCCCGCTTCCGAAAGCGCGTTGTCCAAAAGTCCCCGTATCTTTTCCGCGTGGGCCAGGAACCGGCTGCGCTCCGTGAGATATTCTTCCTCATCCGGCGACAGCTGCGCGCCGTCGATCTCGCGGATCTGGTATTCCAGCAGGTCGATCGTCCGCGCCCGCTCCGCCGGACTGCCCGACAGCGCTTTCAGGCTGCGTTTCAGTTCTTTGTATTCCGCCAGCGCGGCATGGTATTTATCCAGGGTCTCCTTAAGCGCTTCGCCGCAGAACGCGTCCAGCAGCCGGAGCTGCACCTGGTCGTCCACCAGCAGCCGGCTCTCGCTCTGGCCGTGAATGTCCACCAGCGTTTCGCCGATCCGGCGCAGCGCCGCAGAGGCAACGCTGTATCCGTTGACCCGGCACACGTGCCGCCCGCCCGCGGAGATCTCGCGCTCCAGTACCAGCGAAGCATTGTCCGCCGCGGCGGGGTCAATATATTCCGGCAGCACCGAATTGACCGCTTCCGCAGTCTCCGCCGACAGCCCGAAAAACTCGCCGCGCACCGAGCCCGCCTTGCAGCCCGTGCGGACAATATCTTTTTTGACCCGCGAGCCCAGCAGCGCCCCGATGGAATCGATAATGATGGATTTGCCCGCGCCGGTCTCGCCCGTGAGGCAGTTCATGCCGCCGCAGAATCCGATGGTTATATCCTCGATCAGCGCTATATTTTTGATCGTAAGCGTTTTGAGCATATTAGATCACTCCGCCAGACGCGTGAACCGCATGGACAGTTCCGCCGCCAGCCCTTCCGTCTTGCAGACCAGCAGCACGGTGTCATCGCCGGCGATCGACCCCAGCACGCCCCGGAGCTGCATGGAATCCACCGCGGACGCCAGCGCTCCCGCCATGCCGGACAATGTGCGGATCACCAGCAGGTTGCCCGCAAAATCGCAGGAAACAAACGAGTTTTTGAACACCGGCATCAGCTTTTCCGGCATGTCCGCGTCCGCGTTCAAAAGCGCCGCGTACATCTGTCCGCCGTCCGGCGCCGCCTGCTTGATCAGGTTCAGCTTTTTGATGTCCCGGGAGACCGTGGCCTGCCCCACCGTAAAGCCGCGCTCGGTGAGCCGCCGGAGCAGTTCTTCCTGCGTGGAGATCGGCTCTTCGGCAATTATTTTAAGTATCTCTTCATGTCTGTCTTTTTTCATGATTGATCCCTCTCCGCGCCGGCCAGCTTGCGCCGCCGTTCTTCCGCTTTGCGCCGCAGTACTTCGTAGAAATTCGGAGGATCGATGCGGACGATTCTGACGCTCCGGCCCGACGGCAGGCAGCGGCATACGTACCCTTTTTCGAAGCGGATGTTTTTGTGCCCGTCCACCGAAACGAACATGGAGTCGTGCTCCAGACACATACTGAGTTTTACTTCACTGTCGCCGCTTGCCACGATCGGCCGTCCGTCCGTAAAATGCGCGCAGACCGGAGTGACCACGATCACGTCGTTGCCCGGCTCCACGATCGGGCCGCCGGAGGACATGGAGTACGCCGTTGACCCGGTCTGGGTGGCAACAACGATACCGTTGCACGGATAATTGTCCACGAACGCCCCGCCGATGCACACGGTCACATATGCCAGCCGCGCCAGCGTACCGCGTTCCAGCACGCAGTCGTTGAGCGCGTATTCGTCGAATTTAACGTTGCCTTCCGCGTCCGTCACCAGCACCCGGAGCACCCGGCGCTCTTCGATCACGTAATCCCTTTCCGCCAGCCGTTTGATGACCGGTTCCGGGTCGTCGTGCTCGAATTCGGTGAGCAGGCCCAGATTGCCCAGATTGAAGCCGCACACGGGCAGATCCCGCTCCAGCGCTTTCGCCGCGGTGCGCAGGAATGTGCCGTCGCCGCCCACGCTGATGAGCAGTTCCGCGCGCGCGATCACATCTTCACAGCCGCTGAGCCCCGTCACGAGCGCAGTGAGTCCGCCGCCCGTCCCGCCGGTTTTTTCCGCGGTACGCGCCAGCAGTTCCGCGTAATCGCGGCATTCAGATTTATGTTCGTCGTATACGATCCCGATAACCATAACGGCAAGCCTCCGCTCCGGCGCTCCGCGCCGCTTCCGGGTCAATTATAGTTTGAAACCCGCCGTCTGTCAATTCACCACAGCGGAACGCACGCGCCGTCCAGATATTCCAGCTTATGCACGCGGTCAATTTCGCACGATATTCGCTCCCCATCCGGGCCGTTTTCGCACGTTTCCACCGTTTCGGCGGCGTCAACACCGTTGATCTCGTCTAAAATCCCCCGCAGCGCCACTTCGGGCCGCAGATTTGCCTCATTTCCGGCCGCCAGCACGGCCGTAAACACGCACCCGTGCTCCGCAATGCTGCAAAAGTCCTCGCCGAAACTGTGTATCAGCGGACGGATATCCACATTTTTGACGCCGCTTTTGGATTTTTTGGCGGTAATGATCGGCTCATTGCCCTCGAGACAGCGCCGCAGCTTTTCGGGAAATATTTCCCGGAATGCCGCGTAGGGGAAACTCAGTTCCATGCGGTAGCGGCAGAATGCGACGGGGCGCATGACGTTGCCCTCTCCCGGCTCCAGGTGCCGGATCTTGAGCGGCACGATGCCCTCCGGCAGCGAACCGGACAACATTCCCAGCAGCTCATCCTCGTTTGCGGGCCCCTCCAGCTGCATATCCAGATACTCCGCCTCGCTGGTCATGCCCAGAGGCAGCGGCGCGCTGAACACCAGTTCCGCGTGGGGGTTGAAACCCTGCGAATACACCAGATCCAGCCCGGTGCGCCGGGCCATGCGGGTAAAGATCTTGAGCAGATCCAGATGGGAGATATATTTGGCGCGGCCGGTCTTACTGAACCGGATCCTGTATTTGTCCAACGCAGATCCCCCTTCCGTATGTTTGTACGCCGCAGCCGGAGCATTGAGCCGCGCAGTTGGGCGTTACGATGCCCTGCTTTGCCCGCTCCAGTTCCCGCTTGAAGAAACGTTTTGTCACGCCGATATCGACGTGATCCCAGGGCAGCGGTTCTTCCGTATCCCGCTCGCGGCGGTTGAAATCTTCCGCGATCAGGCCGTTTTTTTCGAACGCGGCCATCCAGCGGCCGTAATCCAGGTATTCCTGCCAGGCGTCAAAACGCGCACCGGCTTTCCAGACGTCGTATATTACATTGCCGATCCGGCGGTCGCCCCGGGAGATCGCGCCTTCCAGCACCGACGTTTCCGGGTCGTGCCAGCTGAAACTGACGCGGCGTGAAAGATGCTGTTTTATGACATCCTGGCGGCGCCGGATCTCCGGGATAGAGATCTGCGGCGCCCACTGGAACGGCGTGAACGGTTTGGGCACGAATGTGGAAACGCTCACGGTGATGCTGGGGCGGCGTGCTTTGCGGCCGGCGTGCACTTCGTCGTATACCGCCAGCACTTTATGGGCCAGGTCGGCAATACCGATCAGATCGTCGTCGGTCTCGAACGGCAGGCCCAGCATAAAGTACAGTTTGACCGTGCTCCAGCCGCCCTCGAAGGCAATGCGGCAGGACCGCAGCAGATCCGCTTCATTGACACCTTTATTTATGATGTCCCGCAGCCGCTGCGTGCCCGCTTCCGGTGCGAACGTGAGCCCGCTCTTGCGCACCGCCGACACTTTCTCCATAAGTTCGAAGGAGAACGAGTCCAGCCGGAGCGAGGGCAACGCGATACTTACCCGCTGCGGCACCGTGATCTCCAGCAGTTTGTCGGTCAATTCCCCCAGCCGCGAATAATCGCTCGTGGACAGACTGAGCATCGATATCTCTTCGTACCCGGTGGACGCGATCAGTTTGCGCGCCACTTCAGTGAGCCGCTCCGGCGAGCGCTCCCGCACCGGCCGGTAAATGAATCCGGCCTGGCAGAACCGGCAGCCGCGGGTACAGCCCCGGAATATTTCCAGCATAATGCGATCGTGAACGACTTCGGTGTTGGGGACCACCATTTTGTCCGGCAGGTATGCGTTCTCAAAACTTGACACTACACGCTTCCGGATCCGGGCCGGCGCCACATCCGCAAATTCCGGTTTGGGTGAAAGGCGGCGGAAATGGCCGTTGTCATCGTACTCGCAGTCATAAAACGAAGGCACGTACACGCCCTCGATCCGCGCGAGTTTCCGGAGCGTATCGACTTTGCCGAGCCCGGCCTGTTTGCAGGCGCGGTACGTCTCCAGTATCTCCGGCAGCATCTCTTCGCCTTCGCCCAGATTATAGAAGTCGAAGAAGTCTGCCATGGGTTCGGTGTTGTTGGCGCTGGGTCCGCCGCAGAACACGATGGGATGGGATTCATCCCGGTCCGCCGCCCGCACGGGGATGCCGGCCAGGTCCAGCATATTGAGCACGTTGGTGTAGCTCATTTCGTACTGGAGCGAAAACGCCAGCATATCCAGGTTTGCGGCCTCAGTCTGGGACTCCAGCGTGAACAGTTTGTACCCGCCCGCACGCATCTTATCTTCCAGATCCGGCCACGGCGCAAACACGCGCTCGCACCACACGCCGGGCTGATCGTTCAGCAGATGGTACAAAAGCTTGAAGCCCAGGTGCGACATGCCGATATCGTACATATCCGCAAAGCACATGGCCATATGGATGTCGTACTCGCCCGGCGCTTTGATCACGCTGTTCAGTTCCCCGCCGATATATCTGCCGGGCTTTTCCGCCGCCAGCAGCATGCTGTCGGGTAGATACAATTCACTCATTCAAAGGTCCTCTGAAAACACAATTATAAGACTGAAAGGTCCGGCGGTTCAGCGCCGCAGCGTCTCCACCAGCTCCTGCATCAGCGCGTCCCGGTTTATGAAGGTGACGCGGCGCATCGGATGACGGCGCACATCGTGGCTGTAATGGTGGTCGTACTGCGGGATCAGCGCGGGGATGATCTCCGAGAACATGAACCTGTCATGGTCGTTCAGCAGCCATGCCACGGCGGTAACGTCCCAGATCACGCGGCTCCAGACCCGGCCGGCGGCATACTGCTCCGCTGCTTCGATCGTATGGCGGGCCAGGTAGTCGCACAGCGGGTTTTGTCCCTTCAGCCAGTATTCAAGCTCCGGGCCGCTGATGATAAACGTGGACGCCACGCCCATGCACGGCAGCTGCACCAGCGGGCAGCCGCACCCGAACACTACGCGCGCGCCGGCCACGTCCTGCATCATGTTGAACTCGTTGGTATCGAACCACTGTTCGCTGTGGCCGCCCAGCCAGACGAGGACAATTTTTTCTTTAATTTCAGGTTTCAGCAAAAGCGCGGAGGCCACGTTGGTGATGGCGCCGATGGCCACCACATACAGCGGCTTTTCGGGCGAATACTCCATTGCCAGCTCCGCCAGCCGGTGCGCCGCGGGGCTCTCCACCGGCGTTTTTTCGTCTTTCAGATACGTGCGGGAGCCTTTGTACACACACTTTTTCAGTTCTTCCTCGCCCATCAGCGTGAGCAGGTTCAGGATCTCGTCGTACGACCGCTCCATGCCGGCTTCCGGCGTAGTGGAGTTCGCGTTGAAGAACGGTGCGGCAAATAAAGCCTTCACGTTGCACTTCGGGCTTTTCACCATCAGCGAAAGCGCGAACTGGTCGTCAATTTCGTTATACGTATCCGTGTCCAGCACGCAGTCGACCACGCCCGCCGGCACTTCCAGGTTCTTCATAAACTGTTCATGTGTCATATTAACTCCCCCGTCTCACTTAAAACTTAAAACTTATAACTTAAAACTTACAATTTAATTAGGCAAAGTATTTTACTGCTGCCTCAAACATCCGCATATCGTACTCGCCCGGCACGTTGCGGTACAGGTCTTTGCCCGCGCGCTCGCTGTGACCCATTTTGCCAAAGACGCGGCCGTCGGGAGAGGTTATCCCCTCTACCGCGCAGCAGGAGCCGTTGGGGTTGAACGCGATATCGTTCGACGCATGCCCGTCGAGGTCGGCGTACTGCGTGGCGATCTGGCCGTTTTCCGCCAGCTGCCGGATGAGTTCCGGCGCCGCCACGAACCGGCCTTCGCCGTGGGATATCGGCACGCTGTACACTTCGCCCACATGCGTGAACCGCAGCCAGGGCGATTTATTGGAGGCAATGCGCGTCCGCACGATCGCGGACTGATGCCGCATGATCGTATTGAACGTCAACGTCGGGCTGTTTTCATCGGGGTCAACGATCTTGCCGTACGGCACCAGCCCCAGCTTGATCAGCGCCTGGAAGCCGTTGCAGATGCCGCACATCAGGCCGTCGCGCCGCTCCAGCAGTTCCGTAACGCCGGTCTTCACGGCCTCGCTCCGGAAGAACGCGGTGATGAATTTACCGCTGCCGTCCGGCTCGTCGCCGCCGGAGAAACCGCCCGGTATGAACACCATCTGCGCCTTCGAGAGCGCCGCGCTGAACTGCTCCACGCTGCGTTTAATATCCTCCGCGCTGCGGTTCCGGATCACGATTATTTCCGGATCCGCGCCGGCGAAGAACATTGCCTTCGCCGAATCGTATTCGCAGTTCGTGCCCGGGAACGCCGGGATCAACACTTTCGGCTTCGCGCACTTGATATGCGGTGCGGGATAATCTGCGGCCCGGTACGCCGCATCATACACTTCTGTTTTAGCGGGGGCAATATTGCAGCTGAACACCGGTTCCAATTTGTCCTCGTACGCCGCCTGCACCGCTTTGTACGGCACGGTCTCGCCGCGGAACGTGAATCCGCTGCCCTCGGCGGCCACGCGCCCCAGCACCGTGCCCCCGATCGAACGCGGGTCTGTCCCCCCGTTCAATTCCAGTATAAACGCGCCGTAGTCGTACGCAAAAATATCATTCAGTTCAAGTCCCGGATCGAATTCGAAACCGAAGCCGCCTCCGAAGCAGCTCTTCATCACCGACTCCGCGACGCCGCCCATGCCGGGCGTGCCGCAGGACAGCGCCTGGCCGCTTCTCAGCAACGCCGTAACTTTGCCGAACAGCGCTTTCAGCGACTCCGCGTCCGGCAGACCGTCCGCACCGGTATCGGGGCGCAGCAGGACAACGTTGTCCCCCGCCCGTTTGAACTCCGGCGATACGGCGTCGTACGCTTTGCCCGTGGTCACTGCAAAAGAC
>JAFZSK010000090.1 GCA_017620915.1 Clostridia bacterium
ATCGGCTATGGTGGCGACGACTTTACGGGGGACAGATCTTTTTCCGAACCTTCTCCCGGGGCTTTTTCCGAACCGTCCATCGCCTGTCGCCAGCAACCGCTCACGCACGCGAATTCGCGCGAATTTGACCTCCGCTCCGACACCGATGTCTGGCGTTTCATCACCACCGTTCAGGATGAGGCGCATCGCGTCGCAGTCAGTTACAACCGCAAACTCACCGAAAAACGCTACACGAGATCCTCTCTCGACGCGCTCCCGGGCGTGGGCGAGAAGCGAAAGCTGCTTTTGTATAAAGAATTCGGCAGCATTACCGGTGTAAATTCTGCCTCGGTTGAAGACCTGTCCCGCGTCCCGGGCATTGGCCGCAAACTGGCGGAGTCGATTTACACCGCGCTCCACCCGTCGACATAACAGGGGACAGACCCGTATATTCGTGACGGGGGACAGACCGCCTTTTCCAGACCGCCTTTTTCGCCTTTTCAGACCGCTTTTTCTGAATGCTTATCCTCTCTTTGTCAATAATTTTGTTGACATATGATTATATTATTAGTTATAATAAAAGGCAGGTTATTGCGCGCTCGCGGGAGCGTGTTTTCACGCGGCGTGACCATATCATTCGAGAGAATCTCAGGAGGAACAACATGGCAGATAAGATCGGGAAAATTTGTGACGTCATCATGTATGAGGGCGACAACAACACCTTCATTTGGAAGCATCCGGACGAAGATTTCAACAGCCTGACACAGCTGATCGTCCACGAATCGCAGGAAGCGGTATTTTATATGAACGGGCAGGCGCTCGACCTGTTCGGACCGGGACGGTATACCCTCGAGACCCAGAATATCCCCAAGCTCGGCGGCCTGCTCAAACGCGCCACCGGCGACCAGACACCATTCCATTGTGAAGTTTATTTCATAAATAAAGCCGTTCAAATGGGTTTGAAATGGGGGACAGACTCCTGGATCCGGATCATAGAGCCCGAATTCGACCTGCCGTTTTGGATCGGAGCAAGCGGCGCGATGAACATGATGGTGTCCGACAGCCGGAAACTGTTGACCAAGCTCGTCGGAACGATGAGCGGCATTGCCTGGGAAGAGACCGGTTCAAACTTCACCAAATCGATACAGAATTCATTCCGCGCCCCGATCTTGACCGCGGTAAAAGGTAATCTCCCCGCCGCGATAAAAACCGCAAACATCAGCATTCTCGAAGTCGATCAGCATCTTCCCGAGTTGTCCGAAATACTTCGCAAGGAAATCGCACACGAGTTCGACGAATACGGCCTGGCTATCCCGCAACTGTACATTACAAATATCGTCATACCGCAGGGCAAGGATCCGAACGATCCCACCAGCGAGATAAATCCATTCTACAAACAAGTCCAAGAACTGCAATCGGCCAATTTCCGCAAACGTAAATCCCTCGCTGAGGCGGAGGTAATTGCCGCCGATCGTGAACGGATCCTTGCACAGGAGACCACCGACGCCGCCAGAAAAGTCGCCAGAGCCCGGGCGGACGCCGAAGTCACCCGCGAGGCCGGTTTTGCGGAAGCCGCCGTCATGCAGGCGCAGGGCATCACCAAGAAGGATTACGTTGCGGCAGAAGTTCAGAAAGCTTACGCCGAAGGCATGGGCCAGATGGGCGCCAACGGCGGTGGCGGCGGAAGTTCAACGATGGGCGATGTTCTGGGACTCGGCATCGGCCTGAAAGCAGCGCAGATATTTACAAATCAGAGCGGCGGTTTCTTTGACGGTCTCGGCGGCAATCCGGCCCAGCCCGCGCAGCCTTACGCGCCCCAGGGTCAACCCTATGCTCCCGCACAGCCCGTTGCCCCCGCCCAGCCCGATCCGTACGCACAACCCGCGGCTCCCGCACAGCCTCAGGCACCGCAGACCGGCGGCCTGGACGCGTTCAAGGAAAAGCTTCAGAAGCTCACGCTCATGAAAGAAGCCGGGCTGATCAGTGACGCAGAGATCGCCGAGATCAAAGCAAAACTGCTGGCGGACATTATTTGACCAACATCCGGCAGCACAGCCGGGCAAAGGAGAAATCGAAATGAATAAAGTATTTAAATACACAGCAATAATCTGGGCGATCCTCTTCGCGTTGTTCTGCGTCATCGTGTTTGTGACCCCCGCCGAGATATGCGGCGTCAACCGTTTCATGCTCACCGGATTCTGGATCGGCTTCGGTCTGATCACACTGGCATTCGTCCTGCATCTGCTCGTAACCTTCCTGGCAGTACGCGGCGGCGATAAGAAAAAAGTATTCAACCGCATCCCCATGATCCACGCGAGCGTCGGCGCGCTGGCGCTGCTGTTCATCGTTGGCCTCATCGTTATGATCGTACCGGTGATCCCCGTATGGCTCGGCATAATTCTCTGTGTCGCAGTCGTTGCCGTTTACGCCATCGGCGTGCTCAAAGCAGGCGCCGCGGCAAGTATCGTAGGCGGTATTGACGACAAAGTCAAACAACAGACCGCGTTCACGCGCTTCATGACGGCCGACGCCCAGGCGCTGCTCAACAGAGCCAAAACGCCCGAAGCTGCCGCCGCGTGCAACAAAGTTTACGAAGCGCTGCGCTATTCCGATCCCATGTCCAATGCGATGCTCTCCGGGCTCGAAGAGAACATTGCCCGCCGGTTCAGCGACCTTTCCGCCGCGGTGGATGCAGGGGACAATAACGCCGTCAAAGTGATCTCCGATGACGTCGTCAACATGATAAAAGACCGCAACAACCGCGTTAAAATGCTTAAGTAACCATCGTGATCAGGCAAGGCTGTCCGCTCCCTGCGGACGGCCTTGAATTGTATGATATGATCATTGTCGGCCGAAAGTACGGCTTTAGTATATTTGTGTTAAAGGGGTATCACAGTGGCTTTTTTCAAATGTAAAATGTGCGGCGGCACGCTCGAACTGGACGGAGACGGCAAGACCGGTATTTGCGACAGTTGCGGAACTCAGCAAACCGTTCCGCGCCTTGACGACGACCGCAGAGTCAATCTTTACGATCGCGCGAACCATCTCAGACGCAACTGCGAATTCGACAAAGCCTCAGCGCTTTTTGAACAGTTGTTAAATGAAACACCGGATGACGCAGAAGCATACTGGTCTCTCGTGTTGTGCAAGTACGGTGTTGAATACGTTGAAGACCCGAAAACCGGAAAGCGCCTGCCTACGATCCACCGCACACAGTATACCTCGGTCCTGGATGATGACAACTACAAACAGGCCATTAATTACGCGGACGCCTCTCAGCGCGGATTGTACGAGGAAGAAGCCAGAAGGATCAACGGCATCCTGAAGGACATACTCACAATCTCCCAAAAAGAAGAGGATTTTGACGTTTTCATCAGTTATAAAGACAAGGATTCCAGCGGCAAAAGAACACGCGATTCGGTATTTGCCAACGATATATACCATCAGCTCACTGCGGAAGGATTTAAAGTATTTTTCTCTGCCATCACTCTGGAGGATAAGCTGGGTGAGAAATACGAACCGTATATATTTGCCGCGCTGAACTCCGCCGTAGTCATGGTCGTGCTGGGCAGCAGACCGGAATATTTCAACGCGGTCTGGGTCAAGAACGAATGGTCGCGGTATCTTTCGCTCGTAAAAGAGAGCGGCGGCCAAAAAGTGCTTATCCCCGCGTTCATAGATATGGATCCGTATGACCTTCCGGAAGAATTTTCGCATCTGCAGGCGCAGGATATGTCAAAGATCGGCTTTATGCCGGATCTGATCCGCGGCGTAAAGAAGATCGTCGAGAAAGTCAGACCGAAACAGGCTCCGCTCAGGGAGATCCCCGCCGGTGTCGCTCCGGTCATGTCCGGAGGCGCTCCCGCGATCGACAATATGGTCAAACGCGTTTTCAACGAGATCCGCGGAGGCGAGTTCGGCGAAGCCAAAGAGATACTGAACGACGTGCTGAACCGCGATCCGGACAACGCCGAAGCGCTCCTTGCGCAGGTCATGATCAAAGAACGTATCCGCGACAAGGCCGGGATCCCGGCACTGGGCAAGGACCTGATGAGCAATTACTCATTTAAGCTCGCGTACGATAATGCAAGCGGCAGTTTCAAGGAAGAACTGAAAGATCTGGTAAAAGCCAGCAATATGACGCGGGCGCGGAAAATTGCCGCCGACGCGGACAACCGGGAAGATGTTAAAGAAATAACCGCCTTGTACGATGACGCGATCCGCATCTACGACGATCTGGGCAGTTTCCAGAACGCACAGGACAAAAAAAATGAACTCATAGAAAAAAAGCATACACGCCTTTACGAAAAGGCGGACGAGCTGTATATGCAGGCGTCCCGGCATATGGACAGTTCCAAGGCCCCGGAATGGTTCAAAACTTCTGCGTCGGTGTTTGAAAAACTGGCAGAGGATAATTACCGCGATGCCGCCATACGTTTTGACGGCGCGCAGAAGATGTCGGAAGCCTGCGAAAAAGACAGTTTATACAAGCACGCCGATCTTCTTTCGCAGCGGCGCGATATAACATCCCAGACCTCCGCGGCGGAGGAATTCACGCGTCTGGGATTCTGGCGCGATTCCAACGAACGCGCGGCGCAGTGCCGTATTACCATAGAAGCGATCCAGAAGGAGATCAAACGCAAGCAGGAAATATATGACTGCGAAGCCGAAATGCGCGCTGTTTCCGAACGGCGGAGCGCGCTGCTCCAGGAGATCAACGATTCCGAATCGATCAGGAAGAAGAGCCGTGCGAACAACATATTGCGCGTCGTTACGTTATTGGCAGCCTTGATATGCTTAGTTGTGGGCGTTTACGCCGCGAACAACGGCATCGACTCCGTAAGCACGCGAAACATGATCATGGGAATCATTATGCTGGCAGTAGTTTGCCCGATAGGCTTCACGGAGATCAAGCGCTCCAAAGGAAGTATCATAGTAGGCATAATTTTTATTCCGTATTTGCTGTTTTTCGCGATCAAAGGGTTCTTCAAACTGTTTATCCCGCTCAAATCCTGGGAACGCAGTTCGCTCAAGCGCGCGGAAAACGCTAAATACGAGATCGCCAGCTGCGAAGCCAAACTGAGAGAATTGAACGCGAGGTACAGGAACCTGAGCGGAACGTAAGCGGCTCGCAAAGGAGACGGCTAAAGAAGGAACTGATTGTTAAGTGCGTATAACCAGACTTGTTAAAGTGAGACTTAGTATATCACTGCCCGGAAAGAATGCCGGGCAGTACTAGCTGTATAAAGCGACAAAGGAGAAATCGTTATGGGTGTAAATGGATCCGGCTGGGATAGCGATCCGCGGTCGAACAAGAAACAATCGGGAAGCTATTCGGGGGCTCAAGATGATAATATTGAATTTGATCCGTTCGAGTTTTTGGGATCCGGCACCGGCGGCAATAAACCTGCCCCGACGCCTGTTCCCGGTGCGGATATGTTTCGGGGAGAATCGCAGAAAGTACTGTTTTGCAAATACTGCGGAAACCGGCTGCCGGCGGTCGGCGCGTATTTCTGCGACAAATGCGGGAAAAGACTGGCGTCCCCGGAAAAGGCGGGAGTTGAGAATAAACCGGCACCTGCTCCGGTGATTTCTAAAAGCGTTGACCCGGATCCCGTTACTGTTGTTTCCGAAGTCGACGATTCGTTTTCGGAGCCGGTCCGGTCCAAGCCAAAGCCCAAACTGCTTCCGTACATTCACTGTGTCACAACAAACACGGGCAAATTTATTAAGAAACCGGTATTCAAGATCGGTTCCAAACCGGGAGTAAACGATCTGGCGCTGAACGGCAACAGATATCTCAGCAGAGAGCACGCGGAGATCGTAGTCAGAAACGGAGACTGTTTCCTGATCGATCTCAATTCGACCAACAAATCGTTTATAAACGGAGTACGGATCGAAAGCGGAATAGAATGCAAAATAAACGACGGCGATGAAATACGCCTGGCCAACGAACTGTTTTATTTCTTCATAAAAGAAATACCGAATGAAGAGAGCGGCGTGGATGAGCCGGTGTATCGATGAGAGGAGCATAACAATGTACGGATTTTATACAGATGTAGGCGGAAGAGGAAATAATGAAGACTCCTACCTGGCGATCGAGTCGGGCGGAGCGTACCTGTTTGTGGTTGCCGACGGACTCGGCGGGCACGAAGCGGGCGAGGTAGCTTCCGGTATTCTGGTCGATGAACTGCGCAGCGCGTTTATGAAGACGCCGTATTCGTTTGACCTGGAGCAGTCGATCATAAAGGCCAACGACCTCATTATGGCGGAGCAGGAAAAGACCGGCAAGAAGATGAAGACCACCGCGACGGCGGCGTACATTTTTGGCGGCCGGACGTACGTGGCCAACGTGGGCGATTCGCGTCTGTACTTGTTCAACGATTATAAGGTCGTGTTCACGACCGTTGACCACAGCGTGGCGCAGATGGCTGTGCAGGCCGGCGAGATAACCCCCGACCAGATCCGCAGCCATCCGGACCGCAATATATTGACCCGCGCGCTGGGCTCCAACTCCAAGCTCAAAGTGGACACGTACACGGTCGACAACAACACGTACGACCGCCTGCTGGTCTGCTCCGACGGCTTCTGGGAGCACGTGCTGGAGAGCCAGATGATCGATACCGCGCGCCAGAACGACAAACCCGACGCCTGGATCAGCGCCATGCGCGTATTCCGCGAGGCCCACGCGCCGAAGAACAGCGACAATAACACCGCGGTCGTCATGATCAAAGACGCGGTCGACATGGGCAATATCGCGACGCTGACGGCGGCCGCCGCCAAAGCAGCTGCCGGGACTCCCGCAAACCCTAGTCAGGTGCCTGCGGAAGGTGCTTCGAATACTGCGCCGGTCAAGGCTTCAGGCAAATCATCTCCCAAGAAAAAGCTGCTGATCGCGCTGCTCTGTCTGCTGCTGTTTGCTGCCGCGTTTGTTGTGGGCATTCTGTTAGGCTCCCGGAATGACAAGAAAAAGAACAATAATGCGGAGCCGACATCAACTCCTGCCGCGACCGAAACCGCCGATCCCACTGCAACGCCGGAAACTTCGGGAGATCCTGCCGCGACCGAAACCGCCGATCCCACTGCAACGCCGGAAACTTCGGGAGATCCTGCCGCGACCGAAACCGCCGATCCCTCCGCATCGCCGGAAACTTCGGGAGATCCTGCCGCGACCGAAACCGCCGATCCCTCCGCATCGCCGGAAATCACGGATGATCCGGCTGCGTCCGAAACGGCTGATTCCGAAACGACCGATCCGGGTGAGAACGAAGTAAATACCGAACCAGTTCAAACCTAAAGGATAAAGAAGGTCTTAGATCATAATTGTTTACGTTTTCCGGAGGAATCGATATGATATATTGCAAATACTGTATGTCCGAAATGGACGATGACAGCAGGTTCTGTGCAAGATGCGGACGCGACCAGAGCCGGGCGGAACCCATTCATCACCTGAAAGCCGGATCATCGCTGATCGGCCGATATATAGTCGGATCATCGCTGGGTGAAGGCGGTTTCGGCATTACATACATTGGCCGCGACAATCTATATGATACCAAAGTGGCCATAAAAGAGTACTATCCGGCCGGGTATGCAAACCGCGACACGCTGGCGTCAACGGTTTCGTACGGCAACACCACGGACCGCGTTGACTACTTCAAATCCGGTAAAGCGCGCTTCCTGCGGGAGGCAAAAACTCTGGCTAAATTTTCCGGAGAGCCCGGTATCGTCTCTGTACAGAACTTCTTCGAAGCGAACAACACCGCGTACCTCGTCATGGAGCTGCTCGAAGGCTATACGCTGAAGGCGTATTTGAAAAAGCAGGGGAGGTTGACGCCCGAGCAGGCGCTGGAACTGTTGATGCCTGTGATGGAATCGCTGAAAAAAGTGCACGCGGTGGGCCTCATTCATCGCGATATTTCGCCGGACAACATAATGATCACGCGAAAGGGCGTCAAGCTGCTGGATTTCGGTGCCGCGCGCAACGTTTCGGCACAGGCCAACAAGAGCCTGTCGATCATGCTCAAACCCGGTTACGCGCCGGAGGAACAGTACCGCAGCCGCGGCGAGCAGGGCCCCTGGACGGACGTGTACGCGCTGTGCGCGACGATCTATAAGTGTATCACCGGCAAAACGCCCGTTGACTCCACGCAGCGCGTTTTTGAAGACGAGCTGAAGCGCCCGAGCGAGCTGGGTATTGACGTTACACCGCAGTTCGAAGACGCGCTGATGAAGGGTCTGGCGGTGTTCAGCCGCAACCGGATACAGAATATTGACGAACTGATCAAAGCGTTTACCAAAGAGCCGGAGGAACCTGAAGTGCCGATAGTGCCGGAGGAACCGGAAGAAACGGAAGCGCCGGGAGACAGCGAAACGCAGCTAATGACCGAAAACAAGAATAATGCTGCAGATTCGGACGAACCGAAATACGAAGAAGATCCGGGTGAAACGGTATATCAGGAAAGTTCCGGATACGAAGAAGATCCGGGTGAAACGGTATATCAGGAAAGTTCCGGATATGAAGAAGATCCGGGTGAAACTATATATCAGGAAAATCCCGGTTATGAGGTAGATCCGGGATATACGGAGTATCAGGGCGACCCGTATCAGATAAAAGTAAATGAAAATCTGAACGAGGAAAAGGACGAGACCACGTCGCTGGCGCTGGTGATTTTCGGCATCATAGCGGCGGTCGGCGCGCTGATACTGTTGCTGAGCCTGGCAATGTGACGGAATGATACATAATTGATTTATTAAGCAGGGAAGAATCATGGAGTATTGCAGATTTTGCATGTCAAAAATAGGCAGCGGTGTGACGGTGTGCCCTGTCTGCGGGAAGCGGCTGGACGAGGAAGTGCCGCCGCATCATCTGGTGCCGGGAACGGTGTTGACCGGCCGTTACATCGTCGGCGCGGCGCTGGGTGAAGGCGGCTTCGGAATCACCTATGTTGGCCTCGATAATTTGTTCAACGAGAAGGTCGCTATCAAAGAGTATTATCCGAATGGATACGCCAACCGCAGCAACACGATCTCGGCATCTGTATCGCTGGGCACGACCGCTGACCGTATCGTATTTTTCGATAACGGCAAAAAACGCTTTCTGGGAGAAGCCAAGACTCTGGCCAGATTCAACCGTGAGGACGGCGTGGTCCACGTCATTGACTTTTTTGAAGAAAACAGTACCGCATATATCGTAATGGAGTATCTCGAAGGCGAGACACTGAAGGCGTATGTCGGGAAAAAGGGCAGATTGACGCCGGATGAAACGCTGAAACTGTTGATACCGGTGATGGAGTCGCTGGAGAAGGTCCACGAAAAAGGCCTGATCCACCGGGATATTTCGCCGGACAATATCATGCTCAACAACGGCGAAGTCAAACTGCTGGATTTCGGTGCGGCGCGCACGGTTTCGGCGCAGGCCAACAAAAGCCTTTCCGTCATGCTGAAACCCGGTTACGCGCCCGAAGAACAATACCGCAGCAAGGGCAATCAGGGCCCCTGGACGGACGTTTACGCGATGTGCGCGACGTTGTATAAGTGCATTACAGGTATCACGCCGGACGACGCTACGCAGCGCGTGTACAGCGACGAGGTCCAGGCACCGAGTGAACTGGGCATCGACATCAAGCCGCACGTGGAGGCGGCAATAATGAAAGGCCTCGCGATCCGCCAGCAGGACCGTTTTCAGTCAATGAAAGAATTGGTGAAAGCGCTTCAGGAGGACGACAATGCCGCGGCCGTGATCCCCGCTGCCGCCGGAACTGCCGCTGCCGTTGCCGGAACCGCCGCTGCCGCGGGGGCTGTTGCTGCCGCTTCCGGAACCGCCGCCGGAGCCGCAAATGCTTCCGGCTATTCCGGAAATACGGTTACAGATCTAGAAACGGAATTATTCGAAGATACGGATCCGGTTACAGAACTGGCAGAAGACATCGATGCCAGTACGATTCTTTCAGAGCCGGCAATCGAAGAAACATCATCCGCCGGCAGAAATGCCCCGGATCATGAAAAGGCGAAACAGAATAACAAAGCAGACGAAAAGAACAAAAAAGAAAAACGTTTCATCCTTATCCCGATCATTGGTGTCCTTGCGGCCGCGTGTATCGGATTATCGATCTTCCTGCTCAGCCGCGGTAAAACGGGCGATAACGGCAATGAAAAGAAGGGTAGTAATGACACGATCATTGCCGATATTACTGATGTTCCTGAAACGACTGCGGACAGCACGTTGACGGCGGCACCCACACAACCGGCCGCCGTGACTTCTGCCCCTGCCGCGACGTCCGCGCCTATCGCGACGTCCGCGCCTGCGGCAACTTCCGCTCCTACCGCGACGTCCGCACCTGCGGCAACTTCCGTTACTGAGCGCACTTCTGAGCCGGCTCGTACTCCTACGCCGACGGCAACCCGCACTCCGACCCCGACGCCGGCCCGCACTCCTACGCCTACGCCGACCCGGACTCCTACGCCTACGCCGACCCGGACTCCGACCCCGACGCCGACTCGCACTCCTACGCCGACACCGACAAAGAAGCCCACGGCAACGCCTACCGAAAAACCGACGGCAACGCCCGCCACTGTGCCGACGATGAATCCGAATGCAGTACCGAGCCAGCAGATGAGATATTACAACAATCATTATTATATGATCTTTCACGGCTCATATAACTGGTCCGAAGCGGAAGCGTATTGTGAAAAAATGAACGGTCATCTTGTCACGATCACCAGTCAGGGAGAACAGAATTTTATAATGTCGCTTAATTCTTCGAGTGAATGCCTTTGGATCGGCGGATACCGGATCAGCGGCAACAGCTGGGGTTGGGTGACCGGAGAGACCTGGAGCTACACCTACTGGGGCGAAGGCGAACCGAATAACAGCGCCAACGTTGTTTCCGACGAAAACCGGGCATGCACTTTCCCGATGTACTGGAACGACATAAACGAGAACAATCTGTATGAGCAGGACGGCTTTATTTGCGAATGGGATGACGACCCGTGCATCGGAACATATGTAGATTATTTCGGACTGGCTTCAAAATATACCGAGTATGATGACAAGGAATCCTTCATCAGACCTGCTGTCGGCGTTTATAATTACGAAGATCGCTATTATATCAAACAGGGGACTCCCGTGTATTATTTAGGCTGGGCCCTGTTTGACGACGGATTAAGCTTTGTGTACTACGAATTAGACGGAAAACAGTATAAAATCGACGGACCGTACAGAGACCGGCCGGATATCGGCGCTTATCTCTATGGCCGTGTCAGCTACAATAACGGCGAAAATGCCGGTATAGGAGAAGACGGCAGATTCTGCGAGTTGACTGCAGTGAAAAATTTGAAAAAAGGCAGTCATTCTTTTGCTTTAGTAGCGGTCAGCAGATTCGGAAATCAGCGGGAGATACTGTCCGGCTACATAATAGTTGAATAAACAGGAATTTGAGAGAGATGTGCAAACTGGAGGTTTTTTAGATGAGTTACTGCAGATACTGCATGGCGGAGACAAAAGAAAACGCACGGTTTTGTATGGCCTGCGGAAGAAGCCAGCTGGACGAAGTGCCGCCGCATCATTTGAGACCGGGCACGATATTGAAGAACCGGTTTTACGTGGGAGCGGCGCTGGGAGAAGGCGGCTTCGGCATCACGTACATTGGCCGCGACATACTGTTCGATACCAAAGTCGCGATCAAAGAGTATTATCCGAACGGATACGCCAACCGGACCAATCTGACGTCATCTACGGTCTCGATCGGTTATTCCGCCGAACGCAGAGACTATTTCCAGAAAGGCAAACTGCGCTTTTTGAGAGAAGCCAAGACGCTCGCCAGGTTCAATTCGGAAGAAGACGTGGTCAACGTCATTGACTTCTTCGAAGAGAACGACACGGCTTATATCGTGATGGAGTACGTCGAAGGCGACACGCTCAGCGAGATCGTTGCTGCCAAAGGCAAGCTCACGCCGGACGAGACGCTCGCGCTTTTGCTGCCCGTGATGGAGTCGCTGCAGAAAGTTCACGAGCAGGGGCTGATCCACCGCGATATTTCCCCGGACAACATAATGGTCACCGGCGGCAAGGTCAAACTCCTTGACTTCGGCGCGGCGCGGTCAATGACGGCCGAGTCCAACAAGAGCCTGTCCGTCATGCTGAAGCCGGGCTACGCTCCGGAAGAGCAGTACCGCAGCAAAGGAGAGCAGGGCCCGTGGACCGACGTGTACGCGTTGTGCGCGACCATGTACAAATGTGTGACCGGCATTACCCCCGACGACGCC
>JAFZSK010000008.1 GCA_017620915.1 Clostridia bacterium
ATTTCTTCCTCAGATAGTGTAAAATTGATTTGAGCCATTGTTCATTACCTCCTGTCTTTTGGTTGTGCAAGTTCATTATACAGGATCGAGCAGTGGCTCGCATTTTAAATTTACACCATTATACGGACATAACCACAAAAACTGCAATGAAAATGGGTTTTTGTTTATTTTGCCAGAAAAACTGCGCGAAAAATGAAAATGAACCGTAACCGTAGGGCAGAACCGAAATAACTTGAATTATCCACATATGGCTGATAGAATACAATTGACCACGGCACCAGCGACTACTGAAACGGAGGACAACACATTGACCGAAACCACGGCGGAACCGGAAAAAACGGCAACGTTCCACAATCCCGTATCCAGGAAATCGATGCCCGACCCGTTCATAACGTATTACGAAGGCTGTTATTACGGGCTGGCAACGGAGGTAACGACGGTTAAGCTCTATAAGTGCGAGCGTGTCGAGGACCTGTTCATACGCGGCAAGTCGAAGGAGCTCATAAAGACCGGTGACGATATTAGCGGCGGCAAAACGCTCGGCGGGAACTGCTGGGCGCCGGAGCTTCATTATCTGCCCACAACCGGCAAATGGTACGTGTATTTCTGCGCCAGCACGGATGGCTTTGACTTCGGCACGATGCGCATGCATTGCCTCGAATCGGAGGGCGGAGATCCGTTTGGCGACTATGTATATAAGGGTGCGACGGTCGGTGATCAGATCTGCATTGACCAGACCGTCTATTACGACGAGGTCAGCGGGCAGCTTTACACGGCATACTGCGAATTCAACGAGCGCGGGCAGGTGATAATGCTCGCCGAGATGAACAGGCCGTGGAAGGTGGGCAATAAGCGCGTGATGGTGACGTACCCTGAATACAGTTGGGAAAAGCGTGGCACCGACGCGTCGAACGACGGCAGGGTCAACGAGGGCCCGATCTTCTTAACGCACGACGGACAGATATTCCTGCTGTATTCCGCCAGCGGCTGCTGGTCGGAGTGGTACTGTCTGGGCTTTCTGCGCTATACGGGCGCTGACACGTCGAGAAAGAGTTTTCTGGATCAGGACAACTGGGAAAAGAGCCGCACGCCGCTCTTCAAAGCGGGCAACGAGGTATACGGCGTTGGACACTGCTCATTCTTTTCTTCGCCGGACGGCAAAGAGACCTGGGTGGCCTATCATGGCATGGCAACGCCGGATGCCGGCGTCGAGGGCCGGTACGCATACATTCAGAAAATAGATTTCGGCGAAGACGGCATGCCGGTCTTCGGTGATCCGCTTCCGAGAGAGGCGGAGATAGCAGTCCCGTCGGGGCAAAATGAAAGGAGATCATAGCACGATGTCTGTTCACACAAAAAGCGGAAAATGGAGAAGCAGGCTTAACCGCGGCCTGATCGCGCTGGCCGTGTTTGTACTGCTGTGCGGGATATTCGTTGCCGCCGCCGACGCGTACGTTAAAAAGATGCCGGCTAAGATCATTGACCTGGCCTATGAATATTACGAGACCCTTGACCCTGCCGAAGGAATACCGCCGAGGATATACCAGTACGCAGAGATCAAGCAGTGGGATGATCTGACCCATGCGACGGTGCGCGTGTTCGGTAAATTGGAGAGCGGCATCAAAGACCTTCCTATCAGTGAATCGATAAATTATGATCTTTTCGACCAGTTCCAGATCGAATTCAAAGATGGAAAGTGGCGCGTGGTCAGCGCGGCGTACAGTTTTCAGGGACGGCGCGAAGCATACGAAGAATACATGAAGAAACGGGGGCTCGCCTGATGAACGACGTAAAAGTACTTGAAGTACGCGGGCTTACCAAAAAATTCGGCAAAAGATGCGCGGTAAATGACGCGTCTTTTGACGTTTATGAAGGTGAAGTGTTCGGATTTCTGGGCCCCAACGGCGCCGGAAAGACCACGACGATAAAGATGATATTGGGCTTCCTGTTCCCGGACGCGGGTGATATCCGGATATGCGGCTCAGATCTGCGCACGCGGTTCGAGGATGCGATGGCAAATGTAGGCGGCATCGTAGAAAACCCGGATATGTTCAGGGATTTCAGCGGATTGGCCAATCTTAAAATGTACGCGGCGCTGCAGGGCGGAGTCACTCAGGAACGCATCGACGAAGTCGTACGCACGGTGGGGCTCGAGAACCGCATCCGGGACAAAGTGCGCAAGTATTCGCTTGGAATGAAGCAGCGTTTAGGCGTTGCCCAGAGCTTATTGCACAAACCGAAACTGCTGATCCTGGACGAACCCACCAACGGTCTGGACCCGAACGGCATACGCGAACTCAGGCTGCTGCTCCGTAAAATGGCGGAGCAGGAAAAAGTGGCGGTGTTTGTGTCGAGCCATCTGCTGGCGGAAATGGATATGATGTGCGATCGCGTGTGCATAATCGACAACGGCGTGATAAAAGGCGAGATGACCGTCGAAGAGTTGAGGCACGCCGGCGGCAGCGAGCGGGAGTTCGTGTATACCGTGGACGATTCTGCCAGGGCGGAAAAAATATTTGCGGATATGGGACTTGAAACCGTTCCCGCGTTCGATCATTCAGCTTCCGGCCAGGCGGCAGAGGGAGGCGCCGAAGTTGCGGTGCGTATGGACAGGGAGCGGCTGGCGGAGGTCAACAAGGCTCTGATCTCCGGCGGTGTCAATATTCTCACGGTCTCGGAGCGCGCCCATTCGCTCGAGGAAGTATTCATGTCACTTACGGGAGGAGGCGGCAGCATTGAATAAGCTGATTGCTCTCTACAAAAATGAGATGAAGCGCGTGTTCGGGAGACCGGCGATCTGGATCGGTCTGGGGCTGGCGTTCGCGTTGACACTGGCTTTTAGTTTTGTTGCCCGTGAGAAAATCATTGGCAGGCGTTCCAGTACGCCTGTGGGCGATCAGGCCGTCAGGGAACTGGAAGAGTGGATAGCCGGCACGCGTGATCAGATCGAACGGAATAAAGTCATTCTGGACCAAGCAAAGCAGAATCTGCAGAATTACCGTGCGGAATATGAAGCCGCCGCGCTTGTGTACGACACGGACAGAACAGAAGAAAACAAAAAAGCCCTTCAAGAAGCAGAATCACATTACGCAGGCTCTTTAAACGCCAACTCAAGCTGGTTGAGCAAAATCTTATATAACAAAATCAATCTGAAAGTGTTTGAGCTCCGGCTCGAATATCAGATCTTGCGGGAGGACTACCGGGTATTGCCGCTTCAGGCGGTCCAGGAAGAGCTTCAGCAAAAATATCCGGATTATATTACCGAAGTTTCGCTGGAAGCCGCGCTGGAAAAATATGAGACGTTGACGGCTGATTTCGACAGTATCGTGCAGGAGTATTGCGACAAAATCGATAATTACAGGTCTGCCATCGAAAACGCCGATTTCGACTTCTTCATCAAAGAATTAAAGAAACTCGCTGAGCAGGAAGAGGATTCGTTTAAGCGGACTGCCGAGATAGAAGCGTACGACTTTATATTAAGCGGCGGGACCGGCAACGTCGGACTGGAAAGCGGCAGAGAAGCGGTGCGTATGGCGAATGATTACGTAAGCGCCAGGCGTGATCAGTTGGACAGACTTGAGCACGACAGAACGATATCTTATCCAAGTACTAACGAACTGGCAATGCAAGTCAGAATGCTCGAGACCGATCTTAGAAACAGGATCAGCATCGACCGGGCGGAGCGCACGCTTAAACTGGATGAGCGTCTTTGGCCATACATTGACGGTACCGACCCGAACCTCGTGATCAACCAGTCGCTCGCTTTCGGCGGGATGGTCGCGGTGCTGCTGACGGTCGTAATAATTGCCGCCGGTTCCATTGCGGGACCGATCAAAGACGGATCGATAAAATCGCTTATAATTGCTCCCGTCCGCCGGAGCAGGATATTCTGGTCGAAGGTCCTTATGCTGCTTACCGTAACGCTGCTGCTCTCGGTAGCGACGGCAATTTTCGCGCTCATAGCGGGCTCGGCGGTGACCGGAGTGTGGGATCACGGGCGCGTACTGTACAATTCGGGCAATTCTCCCCGCATCATGCCTTACTGGCTGGCAACGCTGTTGTCCGTGCTGATCGACGCAGTGGGTACATTCTTCTTTGCGGTCCTGGCACTGCTGTTGTCTTCGCTGACCCGCAACGCGCTTATTTCCGCTATCCTGCCCACCGGGTATTTTATCGTAAATCTGGTCATGGGTCTGTCTGCCGGAGATACTTTCGGACGGTTTACGCGCGCCGTGCTTCCGATGCAGAATCTGAGCAATCTCTGGTTCTGCCGGGAGGTGCCGTCGATGCTGAACGTGAATGCCATGTTCGAGGAGAGCGACTGGTACACGGTCAAATATATATTGCATCCGTTCGGCTGCCTGTATTCGGCGATCTATGTGACCCTGCTGATCGGGGTGCTGCTGTGGGCGGCAAGAGACTCTTTCTGCAGGCGCGACATTCTCTGACGACAACGTCGGCTTGAGTTAATGATGCTTAATCAATTGAGATTCTCGTAGCCTACGAGGGTCTCAAACAAAGTGTTGGCGTAGAGGCGGGCCCAGAAGTCGTTCGGGTGGTTGATGTTGTTGCCCGAGAAGTCTTCGAATTTGATGTGTTCCAGCACGGACGCGGTCATTGACGTGATCCCGCAAACGGCGCAGGGCACGCCCTCGTTTCGCAGCTTTTCCGAAAGCTCCACCAAGCGGGGCTCCTGCAGCGCGTCGTTTCCGGCCCAGTTGGAGCCGGGGCGGTTGAGCAGCGTTGACATAATGATAATGCCGCTGTCCGGGGCAAGTTCGCGCACCTTGTCAATGATCGCCGCGTCATTGGCCGCCGTCGTTTCCGGGGAGCGGCCGCCGTCGTTGCCGCCGAGGTCAACCACAAACAGATCACAACCGTGCTTTTCGATATACGGTTTGGCGTATTTGTCGAAGTTGCTGACGCCGTCTGCCGTTGTCCAGCCGCCCACGCTGTTGTTGATGTAGGTTATTGTCCCTCTGTCGCCGGCAACGTGATCCTTTTTGGGCATCGGTCCTGTATCGGGCAGCTTGGATCTCTCGTAATGGACCGTGTATCCGAAAATGTCCGCTAACGCATTCGTGACAAGCAGGGCATATGAGTACTGGTATGGCGCATAACCGTACGCATACGATGAAGCGGCCCCGTACGTGCAGCTGTCGCCGTAGAACACTATCGTCACGTCTTCACCGGCCTCCAGCTTGCTGTAAAGCTTGTCGTAAATGCCGGCAAAGCATTTTTGCTTATAGCCGTTCCAGGTGTCGGAATGCGTGTATTCTACGTTCACCTGATAGTTGGTCATTACCGTGCCTTCGCCCCAGTATACCGGCTTTTTCACGCCGTCAACTTCCACCATCAGCGTGCCGTCGCCGGCATAGTATTTTTTGCTGGTGATGCAGGGGATCTTGCTGTCTTCGGTTATCCTGAGCTTGCCGTCGACAACTTCATAATCCTGCCCCTCAACGTACGTCTTTTTGCCGCTGTAGGATTTGACGGAGATGACGCTGTCAATTCTATACAGGAGCTCTTTCGTGTCTCCTTTGTCAATAAACATCACCGTCTCGTTTTTCACATAATTGCCGGAAAACACGTTCTGCATTTCCCAGGTAAGGTCTTCCGCCTTGAAATTTAAAGGTCTGTGGCCGGTCATTTCCTGCGTCTCCTGCGTCGGCTCCGCCGGTGCAATGGTGGGTGAATTTGTATCTGGGTTCGTGTTTGTATTCGGATTCAAGTTAGTGTTAGAATTGCATGAAGTGAGTCCGAGCGCTGTTGCCAGGACAATAAAGATCACGATTGCTTTGACTGCTTTTTTCATAATTACCTCCAGAGTTATCGTCCGGGAAAGTCTGATTTTCTTTTATTTTACCAGCTGAAAGGGAATGTTTCAAGTATTTGTACGCAAAAGACATCGGCAAGCATATCTAAATATGGACGTGTGGGCGAGGCTGCATCTGAGGGCAGCGCGAACGCTCAAAAGTAAGACAATTATGCTCGTTTGAGGAGTCTTGTCTTACTTTTTGAGTTTTTATCGGGGACATAATAAGACAAAATAACCCATTTGAAAAAAACTGTCTTATTTATCCTGTTGATCAGCTGCCAAAATGAGCGAGAATGTAAGACAATATCGCTCGTATGAGCAGATTTGTCTTACTTTTTCGAAAAAACAGAAAAATCAGGCGGCTCGCAGATCTGAAAAACCAAAACCGACAAGGCTTGATTGTTTAACGCTTTCTCTGTATAATTCATAACAGTTAATCGAAGGGAGACACCCAATTATGAAAAAAACGTTATTGCTAATATGCTCATTATTAATTCTTGTGTTATTGGCCTCCTGCAGCAGAGTGTCTGTGAGTTCGGACGTATTGGCGGAATTGACCTTCAAATATGGCGACGTTTACGTCTCTGCGGCTCTGACAAAAGAAGAGTCGGAACAGCTTTCGAATATTGTCAACGGAAAAGCGTTATATGCCGGCGACCCCTCCTGCAGTTTTGACGTCAACATCTCGTTTCGGGTTGGAGACCGGGTGTTTTGTCCTGCCTGTGATTCCTGTGGCAAAGTGAAAGACTGTAAGACCGGTAAGTATTTCAACATTTCCGATGCCGAAAGGGAAACGATCGAAGGAATTTTTGAAAAATACGGCGGCCATTTTCCTTGCGTGTAAACAGCAACAACTCCGTCACTCAAACCGGAATGACCGCACTTCCATATCGCTGCCTTCGAACAGCAGCCACATAGTCTGAATACCTTCAGGATTCTTTTCTAAATAAAGCTCCACCGGGGCAGGCGAGTCATTGTCCACAGCCGCGCGGCCGATGCGGCCGTCGCGTTCCGTCATGAGGATGACGGCACCGCGGCCGGAGATGTTGACGGTCAGTTTATGGGCGCCGGTGCCGAAATTGACCGGGCGGTATTCGGCCCAGGCTTCGAGCCAGTTGCCGCCGCCGCACCGGGTGAGCAGTTCGCGGCCGGGAGAGAGCGGATCGGGGGCAATATACAGACTGCCCTTCATGCGGCACGCCAGTGAGGCGTCAATTTCCGAGAATGCGTCGAGCGGGCCGGACGCGCCGGCGGAGGTCATGGGCACTTCTGGTATGCTGCCGTCCGGAAGGATGGTGATCGGCTCCGCGCACATGCGCCGGCTGGTGCCGCTGTTCTGGCTGGAGCGGTGGTAGAACACGAACGTGCGGCCTTTGAAACGCTCGATAGAGCCGTGGTCGTTCCAGGTGGCAGGGTCGCAGTAGATGTTGTCCACCAGCACGCCGCCTTTCTTATACGGCCCCAGCGGCGAATCCGCCACCGCGTACGACATGCACGTGGCGCGGCCGCGGGAAATGTCCGTGAAGACCATGTAGTAGCGCCCGCCGAACTTGCGCAGCGACGAACCTTCGTGGAAGCCGTGCAGCTGTTCGGTGAGGATGTTGTCTGTGAACGTGGTCATGTCGAGTTCGTACATATTGTCCTTCAGCCGCGCGCCGCGGAGGTGGAACTGTCCCCAGAAGAAGTACGCGCTGCCGTCGTCGTCAACGAACACCGCCGGGTCGATCCCGTCCCCGTCCGCGCCTTCGATCCGGTGCACGTCTCCGTACGGGCCCTCCGGCCGGTCGGCGGAGGCAACGGCCTCAAACGCGTTGGCCCCGCACATATACAGGTAGTATCTGCCGTCTTTGCAGATCATATCCGGCGCGTAGAGCGGCACGCCCGGCGCCCACGGAATGCCCGGCTTTTCGGCGGAGTTCTCAAACACCGGACCGTGATCCACCCAGTGCTCGAGCAGGGGATCGTCTGTGGACCAGATGTGGTGCACGCTGCCGCAATAATCCGGGCTGCCCGAAGTGTCCGTGGAACCGACCATATACAGGCGTCCGTCCGGAAAAACGTGCGCCTCGCCGTCTGCCATAAAGAATGATCTGGGTAATAACGGGTTCATAACTAAGCTCACTTTTCGATTAGTTTATGCGTCGCTGCGCCCATGGGCGCCGCGCTGTCTCTGCCCGTATTTTATGGGAGGTCAACGGCGTTTGTCAATAGTTCGAATCGGAACTGTTTATTGATTATTGCTTTCAAAAAAAAGATAGTATATAATAGTTTGTAATAAAGCAAGGGGGAAACAGAAGTGGCACAAACTGTTTTATTGGAAAGTCGCGAACTTCAGCCCAGGATCATCATTGTTGACAACGGGCACATTTCTCAAAAACCCATATACAGAGACCTGACTGTCGGCAGAAGTACAGAAACGGTCAAGGCCGATCTGAGCTTTCAGCATAACTATGTTTCACGGCGGCACGGCATACTGGGCATGGACGAAAAAGGCACATATTATGTTGACACCGGCAGCAAGAACGGCACTTTTTACAACGGGATCAAATTGATCCCGGAACAGAAACAGTATCTGTTCAACGGCGATGTGCTCCACATTTATAACGGAAATCCGAGAACGGAAAACGACGTCGTCGTTATTGTGTATGTGACCGACTATCCGGAAACGTTCGCGGAACACACGATACACATTCCTCAGAATTCCTCGATCGCCGAGATCAACATCGGGCGTTCTTCAAATACAGGCATCACGCTGGGCGGCAACACCATCTCCGCGAACCACGCGTCATTCTTTACGGCGCAGAACGGGTGGGCGATCGTTGACCACAACAGTAAGAACGGTGTTTACCTGAACAATTTGCGGATTGACCGCCCGAAATACCTGCGCGTCGGAGACTGCATCAGGATCTCGAACGTCCATTTCTTTTTTCTGGGCAGTCTGATCGTCTACCAGTCCTCTTGCGGCCAGCAGGTCGACAATCCGGCGGCCTCCGGGAAGACCGCTTCCGAAGGCTCTCTGGACATCCATATCGTTGAACGCAGTGTCTGGCAGCGCGCCCGCAAACTGATGCTTCTGCAAAACATCAATATGACGATCGAAGCCGGCGAGATGGTGCTGATCCTCGGCGGTTCCGGCGCGGGCAAAACGACGTTCATGAACGCGGTAATGGGCTACGAAAAGGCCGAAGGCAAGATAATGCACGGCGATACCGATGTTTACGAAGATTTCAAGTCCATGAAATACAAGATCGGCTTTGTGCCGCAGCAGGATCTGCTCAGAGGCAGCGATACAGTCTATGACACTCTGGACAACGCCGCCGATATGAAACTGCCGGGCAACATTTCCAAACGCCAGAAAAAAGACCGCATCGAAAATGTGCTGAATACTTTGGGCCTGCAGCGGGAACGCAATTCGCTGGTTTCAAAACTCAGCGGCGGCCAGCGCAAGAGGCTTAGTATTGCGGTGGAGTATATCGCGGACCCGAGCCTGTTCTTCCTGGACGAGCCGGATTCCGGTCTGGACGGCATCATGGCCAAAACACTGATGCAGAATCTGCGTACGATCGCTAACGAGGGCAAGATCGTTATGGTCATCTCCCACGGCCCGGATCGCGCCGCGGATCTGTTTGACAAAGTCATTGTCCTTGCCAAGAGCGTAAAGGACAATTGCGGCCACCTGGCGTTTTTCGGCACGGTCAAAGAAGCATACGACTTCTTCGATGCCACTTCGCTCGAGGGTGTTGTCAAGCGGATCAACCGCGAGGACGAGGGCGGAGACGGATTGTCCGACTTCTACATCGAAAAGTACGATAAGCGGATCGGTTGAGATTCCTGACGGGGGGGACAGACAATGGATCAGAAGGTCATAAAAGCAGACGATTACAAAGGCAGATACTTCTCGGTCGTGGGCGACTCCATCAGCACTTTTCTGGGAACGATCCCCGAGGGCTACGCGCTGTACTACGACGAAAACAACAAAAAGCTGGCAGGCATTGAGGACCAGACAGGCACCTGGTGGGGGCAGATCATTTCGCGTCTCGGCGGCAAACTGCTGAAGAACAATTCCTGGTCCGGCAGCACCGTGAGCTACCATGCGGAGTTCACGCCCGGCAGCTTTGCGCATCTCGATTCGCGGATGTCGATGCTGGGTGACAACGGTATTGCCCCCGACGTCATCATGATCTACATGGGCGTCAACGACTGGGCCTCCGGCACCCCCATCGAAGCCTCCGGTGAAATGGCCGAGAACGAATCGTTTGCCGGCGCGTACCGGATCATGCTGGACTTGATCAAGTCCCACTATCCGGACGCGGAGGTATGGTGCATCTCGCCGGCCATATCCACCCTGCGCGGCGATCCGGCTTTTGAGTTCCCGTATTATCTGGGCGGCCGGCATCTAAATGAATACGTGGACGCGATCGGCAAAGTGGCGGAGGAGAAAGGCTGCGTATTCGTTGACGCCAATAAAAACACGGAACTTGTTGACGCCCTCGACGGCATCCATCCCGACGGCAACGGCATGAAGACCCTGGCCACTGAGATCCTGCGGGCGCGGGGAATCGAGCTTTAGAACAACATGACTGGAGGCAATTCAATATGAAACCGCTGAAACGAACTGCAATACTGATACTGGCGCTGATCGTGGCGCTGCTCGCGGGTTGTGCCGGGGCCGGAAACGGCGGCAACACAGTCACCGACGTGCCGAAAGACCCTGATGCCACGGAAGATCCGTACAAAGACTACACGGTCTGGACCTCGTCCCGGGAAGCCGGCAAAGCGGCGCAGGATACGTCAAAAACGATAGAGGACTATACGCTTATGGAAGGTACCGCGGAGAAATTCAAAGTCGCGAATTATTTCGCGAACAATATGATCATTGCCCGAGATCGCCGCATCGAGATCTGGGGCACGGCCGATGAGGACCAGAACGGCAAGGTCGTTACCGCTGAGTTCAAAGGGCTGAAAGGCTCCGGCGTGATCGAGAACGGAGAGTTCTGCTTTGCGCTGCAGGGGACGCTGCCCGCGAGCAAGGAGAAGGGGAACAGCCTTATTGTCCGCGGTGCGGAAGGCGTTGAAAAAGAGTACACGGACGTGCTGGTGGGCGACATTTGGATCGTTTCCGGCCAGAGCAACGCGGACCTGACCTTCAGCGGCACCGTGGCCAAATCCACGACGGACATCAAAAAGCTGTACAACGAATATCTGAACAACGCCACCGCGGACGACGATATACGCATCATGCAGCAGATCAACTGGAATATCCTGAACAGGGACGGCTCAAAGCGCATGGCGTCGCCCCAGAGCGACGTGGGCAAATCAACGAAGTGGCAGCTTGCGGAGCGCAAGAAAGTTGCCGCCAGCGGCACCTCCGCGTTCTCGATGCTGGGCTATTTCTTCGCCAAAGAATTGTACACCCTCAACCCCGAAGTGCCCATCGGCATAGTGATGGGAGCGTGCGGCGGTGCGCCGTTGTCGATACTCGCCCCGGCTTCGGCACTGGAGAAGTTTCCGGAGTCGCTGAAGTATAAGTCGTTGACGCTGAACGGTATCAACATCCCGCCCGCCGGCATCTACAACATCTTCATGGCGCCGCTTACGCATGTGGGCGTCACCGGCATGATCTTCTACCAGGGCGAATCGGACGCAAATGAGTCGAAGGATTACTGCGATGCGCTCAAGTACACGGTGGAGGCGTACCGCGAGCAGTTTGGAACCGACATGCTGTTCCTGAATGTGCAGTTGACGTCGTACGGCTACGAAAGCGGCGGCACCAATCTTGACGGTGTGTGGAATTACGTGCCGGATATGCGCTTCGCGGAGGCGGAGGTCAAAATTGACGACAGCATCCACAATTACGAAATCATCCCGTCCATCGACGTAGGCTGGAAAGACGGCGACGCGGACGGTGCGCATCCGTACTACAAGTTCGAACTCGGTCAGCGCGGCGCGCAGATGGCCGCGGCGCTCCTGTACGGCATCGGTAACATGGAGGACGTGGGCTTCCCGGTCCCGGCCAAGGTGATGTACAAAAACGACGAGATCGTCATTCTGTACGATTATGCGGGCGGCGGTCTAAAGACGGTGGACGGCGGCGAAGTGCAGGGCTTCGAGGTCAAACTGAACGGTGCGTGGCAGCCGGCGCAGGTGACGATCGACGGCAATAAGATCACGATCGCGGCGGACAATGCCCAAGGCGTCCGCTACGCCCCCAGCCTGCGGTACTTTTCTACCGAGACGGCCAACCTCTGCTCGGGCACGGACAACATCGCGGTACCGTTTGAAATAGTTTTTAGTGATAAGTGATAAGTTTTAAGTGATAAGTTTTAAGTTTTAGATTGATTTTCGGGCGTCCGTGTCCTGATTGTTCTTGAAAAAGGGCATCAATGGGAGGCGGGCGCCTTCTCTTTCTTTGAAAAAAACGCCGGCGTCATAGCAAAAGTTAAAAAATCTAAATTTGCTATGACGCGGGCTCCTTCTTTGCCAGAAAAACAAGCCGAATGAATCATAGCAAACACACAAAAAATGGCTTTTGCTATGATTCAATAAACTCATGCCAGGCAAGTTAAGCCCAAAAATCATAGCAAATCTCGGAATTGGCCGAAATGCTATGATGCAAGTTTCTGTTCCTGACCGAAAAATGAGCAAGAGCATCATAGCAAAACCGGGAAAACTCAGTTTTGCTATGACAAAGACAATTATGAAAACAGAAAATGAGCGATAATCCCGTTTATTCCCGAGCTAGCTTATATATCAGATCGTACGCGAACGCCAGATCCTCAATAGTGCAATGATTCTGCACAAAATGCGTGGTGCAGCAGACCCAGCGCTTGCCCCGGAGCAGCCCGAACACCCGGCGAATTTCCTTTTCAAGCTCATCGCGGCCCACTAGCCCGAGCACCGTCTGGATGCAGATGCCTCCCAGGATTGCGAATTTATCCTGATATTTGTCCAGGTACAGGTCGTACGACATGCCCGCGCTTTCCTGCCAGGGGTGTACCAGATCGAGGCCGAGCTTTTCGATGCCGTCCGTGACTTTGACGATGCAGCCGTCCGAGTGCAGGGAACAAAACGCACCGCGGGAATGCACATAGTCCACAACGCGCTTCATATGCGGATAAATGATCTCCCACCACAGGCGCGGATTGAACATCATGTCCTTCTGCGCGCCCCAGTCGTCGGAGATGTGCACCATATCGATGCCCAGATCGATGCAGTGACCCGCAAATTTCACAGTCCATTCCGCCTGCCGGCGGTACAGCTCATCCAGTTCGTCGGGGTACATGGCCAGGTACAGCAGCTGGTTTTCGATGCCGAACACACCGTTGAACTGCTCAAAGAAGCCGGGAGTCTGCACGTAGCAGAAGCGGCCGCGCGCTTTGTGGAAATCCAGCGCATCCTTCAGGTTCTGATACTGGTCAATGACGTCCGGATCCGAGAAGAAATCCTCGTCCACCAGCAGATCCGGCGTCATTTCGTCGTTCTCGGCGCGGAGACGGTCAAAAACTTCTTCCTTGAAGTAACCGGGGCCGCCGAACAGGTGCGCCATGTCGAATTCGTATTTGTCCTCGAAGGCGGCAACGGATCCGTATGCCTGCGTCAATTCATTTGACAGATTTGCGGCGACCCAGCCGTAGATGGGTTGACGGTCGGTGGGCTTGCCCAGTATGGTATTGCGTACTCTTTCGGTGCTGTCCATGTTGCCTGCTCCCTTCGAAACTAAGCGCGACTGCCGCGGTAATTGTGCGGCTTTACGCGGACAATTGTACGCAAACAGCGAAAGAAAGTCAAACGAATCAGTTTTAAGTTTTAAGTTTTAAGTTCAAAGTGACAAGTGAAAGATGTATCGCCTTTGGCGATCCCGCAACTTAAAACTTAAAACTTGCAACTTATAACTTGTAACTTATATCTTGTTGTTATACAATAAGTTACACCGATTTGGGGAAGGCAATCAAGTGAAACGCACAGCAGCACTAGGCAGCGACAAACGTACCGCGATACGAAGAAACAAAGAAGCGATCTCCGAGAAGGCGCGGGAAGCGCTGTTTTCGGTGCTGCCGTTGATAATCGCGGTCATCCTGCTCACGTTCACTGTGTCGCCGGTGCGGAACGACGTGATGATCAGCTTCATTTTCGGCACGGTGCTGATCGTGATCGGTATGGGATTGTTCTCGCTCGGCGCAGACCAGTCTATGTCGCCGATCGGAGCGAAGGTGGGTTCCGCGTTGACCGCCAGCCGGAATCTGCCGCTGATACTGATCGTTAGTTTTGCGCTGGGGTTGGCGGTGACCGTTGCCGAACCGGACCTCCAGGTATTGGCCGCGACGGTGCCCCACGTCAACAGCTGGGTGCTGATCATTACAGTAGGCGTGGGCGTCGGACTGTTTCTGATGCTGTCGATGCTGCGCATATTGACCGGCATCAAACTGAAGCTGCTGCTCATCATTTTCTATGTGATAGTGTTCGTGCTGGCCGCGCTTTCGGATTCGGGCAATCTGTGCATATCTTTCGACGCGGGCGGCGTTACCACCGGGCCGATGACGGTGCCGTTCATATTGGCGCTGGGCTACGGCGTTTCCCGGATCCGCAGCGACAAGGCCGCGGAGGCCGACAGCTTCGGGCTGGTGGCGCTGGCGTCCATCGGACCGATATTGTCCGTGCTCGTGCTGGGCTTCTTTTACAAGTCCGGCGGCGCCACGGCAGGGTCAACGGAGACCGCCCAAGCCGTGACGTACTCCGACACCGCGGCTATTTTCAAAGCGTACCTGCGGGCAACGCCCCGATACATGAAAGAAATGGCCATCGCGCTCCTGCCGGTGGTGGCGATCTTCCTGCTGTTCCAGGTCATCAAGCTGCGCATGTCGCTGCGCGATCTGGGCAAGATCTTCATCGGCATTTTGTACACATATATCGGGCTGGTGCTGTTCCTTGTGGGCGTCAACGTGGGCTTCTCAGCGCTGGGTTCCGTCATGGGGACAGACCTGGCGGGGGAGCGGACCCGGTACTTGCTGATCCCGCTGGCAATGGCCCTGGGCTGGTTCATCATTTCCGCTGAGCCCGCGGTGGTGGTGCTGGAAAAGCAGGTGGAGGAAGTTTCCGCCGGCGCCATACCGGGCAAAGCCATCAAATACAGCATGTCCATCGGCGTCTCGCTGGCAATGGGCATCTCCATGCTGCGCGTGCTGTGCGGCATCTCGATCATGTGGTTCCTGGTGCCCGGGTATGCGCTGGCGCTGCTGCTCTGCTTCTTTGTGCCGGATATCTACACGGCGATCGCGTTTGACTCCGGCGGAGTCGCGTCGGGACCGCTCACCGCCACGTTCATGCTGCAGCTCACGATCGGGACGGCAACCTCCCTCGGCCGCAACATATTCACCGACGCCTTCGGAGTGGTGGC
Source organism: Clostridia bacterium (assembly GCA_017620915.1). Lineage (GTDB taxonomy): Bacteria > Bacillota > Clostridia > UBA1212 > UBA1255 > UBA1255. The sequence goes on from JAFZSK010000008.1 coordinate 15,213, forward strand.
AATGGTGGCAATGATGCCCCTCATCTCCATCCAGCTGCTGGGCCTCGTTTACGGCCGCAGGAAGAAGGCGCAGAAGACGACTGTGCCGGAACAGAGCTTCGGCGACTTTGACATCATCGAACTGTGGGAGGAAGCGTCGTGAATTACCTGTTTGCCATAATTGACAAAGCCGATTATGCCACGGTGACGGACATCTGCGCGGAGCTGGAACTTCAGTACCCGCTTTCGTTCAGCGCCCGCGGCACCGCGCTCCAGAGCATGCGCGACCTGCTCGGCATAGAAAATACCAAGAAACGGCTGATCTGCGCATTCGCGGACAAAGCACAAACGTCCGAATTCATCAAACAGCTTAAGCGCAAGATCTACATCGGAGTGCCCGGGCACGGCATCGTGTGCGCGGTGCCGGTCAAAAGCGTCGGAGGAGGAAAACTCGTGGAACAACTAAAAGGCAACGCCGAAAGCGCAAAATATACCCCTGAGATCAATTACGCGTACGAGCTGATCGTGGTGATCGCCAACGAAGGCCGCCGCGACATGGTTATGAACGCGGCGCGCGCCGCCGGTGC
>JAFZSK010000091.1 GCA_017620915.1 Clostridia bacterium
CGGACTGACCGGCATCTCCTGGGGCGGCGTGATCACGTCTGTAGCCATCGGCTACGACCCGCGCTTCGCGTTCGCGATCCCGGTGTACGGCAGCGGCTATCTGAACGAAGCGCACTCCTGGATGAAGAACAATTTCAATTCCGCGGGCACCCGCGAGCTCTGGGAACCGTCGCTGAAGCTGAAAGAAGTCAAAACGCCGGTGCTCTGGCTGTGCTGGGCCGATGACAACTGCTTCTCGATCAACTCCAACAGCAAGTCCTGCCTGGACACGGAAGGTAGCGTATTGTCCGTGATCCAGAACTGGAGCCACGGGCATATAGAAGGCTGGAGCCGGCCGGAGATATACCGTTTCGCTGATTGGGCCGCCAAGGGCGGCGAACCGCTCCCGACTTTCAAGACGCTGCCGGGCGAAGGCCGCGACATTTCGTTCCAACTGGCGCTGCCGGCAGACGCAGAGGATGTGAAAGCGCGGGTGTGCTACATTGACGCCCCGCTCAGTTACTCGCCGAACGGCCGCCTGCACATTGACGGTCAGGATACGATCGATCAGTCGTGGCATTTTGTCAAGTGCGAGGTCAATGGCGACACCGTCTCCGTGCACCTGCCCGATGACGCGGTCAATTACTACATCGAACTGTCCGTGCGCTGCAGCGGGATGAGGTATTTTACGGCAACCCCGCTTAGCTATTTACCTGAGTAGGATCAGATCAGAACCCAAATAGAATTAGTTTTAATCTTTTATAGAATCGGGAAAATGGAAATTGAGGATATGGCATACCTCAACTTCCGAAATCGTATTAATAATAGCCCCGCGACAGACGGTGCTCGTTCATTTTCAGGACGCGGGCGCCTTCTCTGTCTCGAGAAGCGGGGTGTGTTTACACCTGTGTCTAGCAAAATCTCATTTTCAGGCGATTTGCTAGACGCGGGCTCCTTCTCTATGCAAGCAGGAGGTCGTCGGCTTCAAAATATTCTAAAAAAAGATGAAAAACAAACGATTTTTAAAAACCCTTTGCCATCTCAAACTAAAGGTATTGCCTGATTTATTTCTCATGACCGAAAAATAAGGCGACCCGGGATAATTAAGAGAGAGTATACAGAAAACAGATGCCGCCTCGGAACAGAAAACGGACGAGAATGATTCAGTTCGTCTAGCAAAAGCATAAAAAAAGACATTTTGCTAGACAAGCTACAGCTACGGAGACTAAAAATGAGCGAGAAAGCGGTTTGGCATCAGGCAGCAAGTCGCTGCGGAATTGGGAGTAGTGCCATATGTCTCACAGCAGTTGTTTTTTTGACTATTTTATGATACTATTAATAAACTAAAAATATATGATGTGAGGTAACGGCAATGTTGACAAAAGACGGTGTTTTAGTTATCCAGGGAGACAGTATTACTGACGCGGGGCGGTTCAGTGACCCGGAACAGCTTGGACTGGGGTATTCCCGCATGGTCGCCAAGTATATCGAAAACTTTTACCCGGATCTCTCCATAAAAGTATATAACAAGGGCATTTCCGGCAACCGTTCAAAAGATCTGGTGGCGAGATGGAAAGAAGACACGCTGGATCTTCATCCGACTGTCGTTACGATCCTTATCGGCATCAACGACACCTGGCGCACCTTTGACAGCAACGACCCTACGACCGTGGATGATTATTCCGCCAACTGCGAGCTCATCATGAAGCAGACCAAGGAGGCCGGGGCTTCTCTCATCATTTTGGAGCCCTTCGCCATTCCGACCGGGGTGGTCACGGACGCCTGGAGAGCGGATATCGAGCCGAAGATCAGCGCGCTGCGCAAACTGGCTTTAAAATATGCGGACGCGTATATTCCGCTGGACGGTATTTTTTATAATCTGTCTGTTGACACCGCTCCCGAGATCTGGACCGGCGACGGAGTGCATCCCTCCGCAGCCGGCCACAGGATCATCGCCAAAGAAGTGATCAAAGTTCTCGAAAGCTGAACAATAAGGATAATTGCATTGAACACTGTATTGTATTCGTTGCGCTTTAACTGGTCAAACCTGCCATGGTTGATGATCCCGCTTATCATGGGGATCGGAGCCTTTTGCATTTTTTGTATGCTCAAAAACATGGAAAGTGTTGGGCAGAGAGGACGTATCTTTTTTAAATGGTTCCATAGAAGAAAAACGGTAAACCGTTTTCCTCATCTGGAATTGAACGCCTCAAAAAACTCCGTGGAGTAGAACACGTCCATTGCCCCGCCGAATTCGCGTACGGAGTGCATGGAAAAGATCGCGTTGCCCATGTCGAAGCCCAGCGCACCCAGCGCCGCCGCCGAAGCCGGGCCCACGGTGGAGCCGCCGCGGAGGTCGTTGCGGTTTACGAATTCCTGATACGGTATCTGATGCTCCTCGCACAGCAGCTTGAAATACGCCGCAGCGCGGGGTGATTCTATATATGTCTGGGAAAAGCTGTGCTTCAGCACCGGGCCTTTGTTCAGGTACACTTTGTGTCCCGGCTCATACGTGGCCGGGTACGCGGGATGGCTGGCGTGGGCCATGTCCGCGGAGCAGACGATCGACTGAGACAACGCGCGGCGGCGGTCCTCCTCGTCCAGCCCGATGTTGTCGTGGATGCGCCGGAGCGTTGACGTGAGCAGGTCGGAGCGGGCGCCGCGGTCGGAGGTCGAACCCACTTCCTCGTGGTCAAACGCGATCACCATCGAGCAGACTTCGCTGATCTCCGAAGCCTCGATAAAGCCGCGGAAGGAGCTGTACACCATCTCGCCGTTGTCCAGGTGCGGCGCGGACAGGAACTCGCCGGATTCGCCCAGCGTGCAGGACGGCGCCGCTTCCACCACCGAAAGGTCGTAGCTGAGCAGTTCGTCCTCCTCCACGCCCGCTTCGGAGGCAATGAACGCCGTAAAGCTGTTGCCGCCGTCAAAATCCTGAGAGAAGAACGGCAGCAGTTCGGTCTGAGTGTTGATCTTGAAATTGTCGTTGGCGCCGTGGTTCATGTGAAGCGCCAGTTCGGGGATCTGGAGGAGCGGGCGCGCGGCGTTGATATTGACGCCCTTCATGCCGTTCCCGGAACCGCTTCGCGTGTAAACCCTGCCCGCCAGCGAGAGCGGCCGGTCGAACCAGCTGTGGTTTATGATGCCGCCGTACACTTCCGCGGAGAGCCGCTCGTAGGATTCGGTGTTGCTGCCGGTGTGAGGCCGGATGCGCAGGCACGGGTAGTCCAGGTGGGACAACGTGATCCGCCACCCGTCCTTCTCCGGCGCCCGGCTGCCCAGGCGGAAGGCAACGATGCATGACTCGTTCCGCACGAAATAATACAGCATTCCGGGGTACAGGCTGTCCCAGCGCTCTTCTTCGGAGAGCCGCACCGCGCCGGCGTCTTCCAGCATGGCGGACAACCGCTCTACCCCGTGATACGGCGTAGGCGCGCCGTCGATGAATTCCATTAACCCTTTGATCTCGTCCTGTGCAGTGTACCGTTTCATGATCTCTGTGCCTCCCGCGCTGCCTGATGCGGCTTATTTGAAGCGTTTTTTCGCCTGCAGCACCGCGATCAGTATCGCGAGGCCGAAGGCAACGACGCATGATATGATGATGTGGGTCTTGGTGACGAAATATCTGCCCTTGCCTTTTTGCTGCGTTTCCGGCGTCGCGGCTGGTTCAGTCGCAGTTCCGGAACCGGTGTCCGTGCCGGCGGTGTCCGCGGGCGCTTCGGGGGTGGCCGCATCCGGCGCATCGGTAATGAACACGTCCCATTCGAGGTCGTTGCCGTCGGTGGGCAGGGTTTCAGCCGCGCGCGCCGCGGTACCGGGCATCAAAAGTAATACGCAGAGGAGCGCGGTCAATATCGCCGCCGCCAGCCGGCACGGCGTTGAGTTGTTGAATATACGGCGGTCGGATAGTCTCATATTGCATGCCTCCGCTTCACTGTGCCGGCAGCGTTCCCGCCGGCGGTCAACGTACAAAAAAAGACCGTACGCTCTAGGCGCACGGTCTGTAAGCAGGGGAGACGCGACTCGAACACGCAACGGGCGGTTTTGGAGACCGCTGCTCTACCAATTGAACTACTCCCCTTCGCGCGTGGTGAAGTATACACCAAACGGCGAAAGATTGTCAACAACTTTTTCCGTCAAAGAATTTACCGCGATTTCTTCTTCGACGCCAGCTTGATCACCAGCACCACGGTGATGATCACGGCCACCACCAGCAGACACATCAGGATCTCCAGCATGCCGAAGGATACTTCGGCTTCGCGCTGGTCTTCGCCGTTTTCCGTTTTGGCGGGAACGGTCGTGGCAGCCGCGGTGGGTTCCGGCGTTTCAGTTGCCTCCGGCGTTTCGGTCAATTCCGGCGTTGGAGTGGGCTCCTCCGTCGGAGCCGGCGTAGGCGTAGCCGCTTTATCCGGGTCAACCTCCAGCGTCAGGCTCGCGGCGTTCGGCACGGTGTAGCCATCGTATTGTCCCGAAGTATAACTCAGCGTGCAGCCATATGTGCCCGGACCGGCAAAAGTCAGTTCCAGCACGCACTCCCCCGCTTCCGTGAATCCGCCGGTGACGGTCTCGCCGCCGGTGACCGCGGCTTTCACGGTGCCCTGCGGAGGGGCAACTTCGATCTGCTTGTCCAGCTTGACACTCAGGCTGGCGCGGTACGTGCCGGTGCCGGCATCGTACTCAAGTTTCGCAAGTTCGCCGGTGATGCCGCAGGTGACGCCCTGGGCGGTGACGTTGGTGTTGCCCGCGGACCGGGGCGTGGTGGTCTCGCCTTCGGAGCGCGTAACGGTGACGCGGAACGCGCCCCCGCCGATGATGATCAGATTATTGCCCTCTACGCGGGCGATATGCTTGTTTGACGCCGTGAATACATACTCACCCTCACCGGAGCCTCCGGACGCCGTGAGCGGGTAAATATCGCCTAAATTTAAGGTCTTGGGCACGCTGCCCAGCGAAACGCCGCTGGTCTGTGCGGTCTGTACGGGCTGCGGGAGCGTATTGCCGGTGATCTTGAGGCCGAACATCTCCGCGATGGCGTCCGCCACCTGCGCGCCGATCTCGCTGACCTTGGCTTTGTCGTTGAGCATGGCCAGGTCGCCGTCGTTGGTGATGAACGCGGTCTCCAGGATCAGCGAAGGGATGTTATAGTTTACGCCCATACGGATGACTTCGTAATAGTCGCCCGCGCTGCCGTCGGGATAATTCAGATACGCGGCGTCTTCCAGCTTGCGGATCAGGTAGCCGTTGTTCTTGAGGCCCACGGTCTCGAGCCGCTTCAGGATCTTGTCCGTGAGCAGCGCGGTGCGGGTCATAAGTTCTTTGCGGTAGTTGCCGCACGGGATAATGGTGCTGGCGCCGCGTGTTTTATCCGGCTTGTAATCGGTTGAATTGATATGAAATGACAGAAACAGATCGGCGCCGACATTGTGCGCGTACGTGGCGCGGGCGTAGGTGGAGATATGGTTGTTCGCCACGCGGGTGCGGTACACGATCACGTTGTCGTACTGGGTGAGCCGCTCGTAGCAGGCCGCCATCAGCGCGTCGTTGAACGCCCGTTCGGTGTATTCCACGCCATTCACGGTCCGGACCGCGCCGGGATCGCTGCCGCCGTGTCCAGCGTCCAGCATGATGACGACAGGCTTGCTGCCACTCTCCTGCTCCTGCGCTTCCGCTGCCGCCGCGGGGATCAGCGCGGTCAATACCAGCACTGCCTCGAGCACCGCCAGCAATATGGTCAAGGCGCCGCGTTTCCTCGCACTGCGCCGTTTTTTGCTCTTGATCTTCAGAAACCTTATCATATGTACCTCAAAAATTTTAAAAGTCCGCCGGATCGGACGAGTATACCGTGAAGCAGAAGCTCACGTTGTCCGGCACGCGGCCGCTTGCGAGTTCACCCAGTTTGTCCCCCGGACGGCTGTAGTGGTCATTGCCCTTGAATATGCAGCGCCAGGCCGGATCCGCGTCCAAATTCGGGAAGTAAGCGTCTTTCTTGAAGTCCGCTTTGATCCGGGTCACGTACGCGCGGCGGCAATACGGCAGCAGCTGCCGGTAGATGCTCATCCCGCCGATGACCCAAACGTTGTCGCTGCCCGCGGCTTCAATGAGTTCCAGCGCCTCGGGAATGCTGTGGGCAACTGTTGCCCCCTCCGGCGCGTAGTCCGGATCCGGGTTCAGCACGATGTTCCGCCGGCCTTTCAGCACGCGGCCGCCGGGAAACGTGGCCAGAGTATTTGAACCCAAAACGACCGTCTTCCCGCGGGTCAGCGCCGCGAAATTCTTCAGGTCCTCTCTGAGCCGCACCAGCAGGTCGCCCTTATACCCGATGCCCCATTTTTCGTCTACTGCAACTACCAGATTCATTCTGCGTCTCCTGAAACCGTAAAAGCGCCGTCACACCGCTACCGGGATGCGCCCGATCTTTTCGCCGTGCTGATAGTTCTCCACTTTGAAGCTCTCCGGCGTGAATTTGTAAAAGTCCGTGATCTCCGGATCCAGCGTCACTTTCGGCGCCGGGAACGGAGTGCGTTTGATGATCTCTTCCACGATGGGCACGTGGCGGTCGTAGATGTGGGCGTCGGCAATAACATGCACGAACTCGCCGGGCTTGAGGCCGCTCACCTGCGCGAACATCAGCACCAGCGCGGCATATTGAGCAACGTTCCACGCGTTGGCCGCCAGCATATCCTGCGAACGCTGGTTCAGTATCGCGCAGAGCCGGTCGTCAACGACGTTGAACGTCATGCTGTACGCGCACGGATACAGCGCCATTTCGTGCAGATCCTGGAAATTGTAGATATTGGTCATGATCCGGCGGCTGCACGGGTTGTTCCTGAGGTCGTACAGCACGCGGTCCACCATGTCGAACATGCCTTCTTTGTACTGGTGCTTTACGCTCATCTGATAGCCGTACGCTTTGCCGATGGAGCCGTTTTCGTCCGCCCAGCTGTCCCAGATATGGCTGTTAAGGTCGTGTACGTTGTTGGATTTTTTCTGCCAGATCCAGAGGATCTCGTCCACGGCTTTGGTGAAAGAGATGGGCCGGATCGTGAGCAGCGGGAATTCCTGCGACAGGTCGTAGCGGTTGACGACGCCGAACTTTTTGATGGTGTACGCATTGGTCCCGTCTTCCCATTTGGGGCGCACGCGCGGGTCTTTGACCCAGGTGCCGTTTTCCAGTATGTCTTTGCAGGTGTTGATGAAAGCGATGTCAGCGCTGCTCATGTGTTGTCCCCCTTTATTCTCCCAGCGACGCGCGGATCTTGCGCACCGCGTTTTTGGCAAATATGACCGTCGCGTATTCTTTGAGCACGGTGAGCGAACTGCGTCCCGGCACCAGCGCGCCGCGGAATTCGCCGGCGGTGTTGTCCAGCAGTTCCAGTTTGTCCGCCTGCTCCGGGCCGGCTTCCAGCACGGCATAGAAAATGTCGCGGTATTCGTACAATGCGGACTTGACAGTGCCGAATCCGCGGTGCTCGCGGAAATATTCGTACAGTTCGTCGTATATGGCGAAGGCAACGACCGCCACGCCGCCCTGCGTTTTATAATCTTCTCCGAACAGCATCTGCCGGCGGTAGTCCAACGTGTCTGCGAGACTGTCCGGCTCGTCGCCCGCGTTTGATTCGAGCGGCGGCAGTGCGATATCGTCGTCAACGCTCTCCGATTGGCGCTCTCCCCGGCCCCGCGCTCTGCGGGCGTTCTGGGCGCCGGCCGCGGCGGCTTGGATGGACATGAGTCCGTCAAACATGATCTTGCGCATCAATGCTTCGGCGAGGTCAATGCCGGCGGCATTGGCGCTGTTTGCGGGCTGCGCTTCGCCGGAGGCGGTCAATTCCGCCGGTTTCGCCGCGCTTTTCTGCGGCACTCCGGCCAGCGGCGCGGAATCTTTCTTCAGTTTCGGCGCTTCTGCAGTCTCGGTGCGGCGCCCGGGAGGGTCGTTGACGCCGGCCTCCGTGCCGCCCGCGGATGTGATGTTTTCCAGCACGAAGCCCAGACCAGCCGGATCGTCGGGCTGGTAGGTGTTGACCCGAACCGCTCCGATGGACGCGCCCAGCTCGATCTCGGCGTGGGAAATAAGGTCGCGCAGCAGCTTTTTGTACGCGGGAGCATCGATGGTGAGGCGGCGGACGTTGATCGCACGCTGCGCTATTTCAGCGGCGCTGAATTCGATCTGCACCGAGTTTTCGTTCAGTTTTTCTACTTTCATTTCCGGTCAATGCTCCTTTCGTTATTATAGCGTTCCCTGTGCGGCCGCATACGGAATTATTATACCAGATTTTTTGCAGAATTTCAACTTATCAAGAAAACTGAGGCAAAGCTTACGCATGAACACAAATGATATCCCCGTCTGCAGCCTGCGTTTTCAAAATAGTAAGACAAATTCGCTCAAACGAGTGTTTTTGCCTGACATTTTCGCTTATTTCAGGGGTAAATCAACAGTCATAATAAGACAAGGTTGTTCAAACGAGCTGCTTTATCTTATTTTTACCCGCCTCAGCCTTCAAAAAATAAGACAATACGTCTCAAACTGGCGTAATTGCCTTACATTTGGGTTTTCGCGCAGTTCTCAGATGCAGCCGGTCGCGGATCCGGACAATAACGGTGCTTATACTGCGTTTAATTGAGTTCATGCGTAAGCCCTGAATACTAATGATGGCTGCATCTAAAACGAAAAAAGAACAGGCTCTGACCATAAATACTCAAGAAGGCGCCCGCTCATAATGCAATCACTCTGAGATATCGAAACGATAATTATCCCATGCGGCAAGGGCGTATTGACCGCGGTCGTTCCTGATAAGCACGCCTTCCGCACAGAGCTCGTCCAGCAGTTCATGAGCGTATTGCGTGCCGAGCATGTCCCCTTCATAATACGTCCACTCGACCCAGAGCTGTGCGCTGCGGCCCCGCTGCGCTACGGTCAGGCGGTCAACGAGCCGCCGCTTCTGATAATACCGCGACTCGGCGCTGCGACCGGGCGGCGTCAATCCGTTGTCCGCACAGAAGGCGTTGACCCGCTCAAACGCGGCCCGCGCTTCCGGCTGTCCCCACAGGCCGGTGACACAGTTGTACTCCGGGATATCGCATTTCAGGGCGTCCACGCCCTTCTGCAGTTCCGCTTTGTCCGCACCGGTCTGCACCGCTTCCTCCAGCGCCGCCAGCGCGCCGGAAAACTCCGCGTACTGCCGGATCTGATACAGGTGAGGCAACATCAGCCGGTACAGACTCAGCCGCGATATCGGCAGTCTGTTTTTGAACACGGGTCTGTCCCCTTGTTCAATTTCATTTTTGAACACGGGTCTGTCCCCCTGTTCAAAAGCGATGAGGGCATTGAGGGAGTCGATGGCGGCGTTGACGCGGCTCAGAATGCGCGCGTGGTCGTAGTTTTTGAGGATATAGCCGGGCTCGGTCCACCAGTAGGTGTCCCAATTGTCCCCGCTGCGGGCGTCGCGGATCAGTTCGAGAACGGAAGTGAGGCGGGAGGTGTTGACGTCGTTGACGTCGTTGTCCCCGGTCACGATCCGGGCAGACTCGCGCAGCAGCCGGTCGGGATCGTCCTCCGGGTCGATGAGCAGATGCCCCGCGGCGTACAGCGAAAAGAAGTTGAGGATATGGTACGAATCGATCTCGCTCCAATACCGCGGCACCAGCACGTGGTCGCCCTGGGCGCGCGTCTGATCAAAAACGTCTTTGAGCACGCGGCCGTTGACGGTCATCGCCGCCAGCTGATCGATCTCCATATCCGCGGTGTACCAGCCCCAGACGCCCAGATCGCAGCCCAGTTTTTTGACGCCTTCGCGAAACGCCGCCCGCTTGCCCGGCGCGCGCCAGATCGGCAGTAACGGCAGTTCCATCAGCATTACGTCATCCATTCCGGCATCGACCAGCGCCTGCGGATAGTCCTCCGGACAGCCCCACGTATCCACCGCGAGCTTCACCGCCGGATCGACCGCACGGAATTTCGCGGCCAACAGCTTGACGAAATAAATGATGCTGGGCATGTCCCGCAGATTGCCCGGGTCAAAAAAATGCGCGATCACGCGGTCAACATACGGCGCCAGATCCGCATATATATCATAATACTTGTTGAATGTCCGCAAAACGCGCGGGTCTTCACAGGCCGGCTTCGACGGGTCCGCGTTCTGATACACCGCCTCCGGATCCGTCCAGCCGTGGCCGGAAAACTCCGCCGCCCACACCCAGACCGTAAAATTCAGCCCGATGCGGTGGCAAGCATCCGCCAGCAGTTTAAACTTATCGTGCACGTTCTTCCAGGACCCCGACGCGCGCCACGCGGCGCAGATATCCATGACCTGAATACCGGTAAAACCGCACGTTTTGATCATTTCGGCGTAGTCCCGGAGCTGGCGCGCGGACAGGCTCATGAAGTCGTTCAGCAGCGACACATTCATGTTGCTGACATAGCCGCGGTCGTAATCAAATTTCCAGGTACAGACGGTCGCCTCCCGTTCGGCGATCCAGGGATGGTCAATTGAATACATATTAATTCTCCGTAAATCCGGCCGCCGTCAACTGCGTTCGTCAACCGCGCTCGCCCAGCAGCCGCCACAGATCCTGCTCGTCGAACCGGTATACGGTATTGCAGAAATGGCACACCGTCTCCGCGCACTTGTCCTCCAGCATGATCCGGCGCAGTTCCCGGCGCCCGATGCTTTTAAGGCCCGCTTCCATGCGCTCCCGGGAACAGTTGCAGCGGTATTCCGCGCGCCGCTGCTCCTCAAACACAAGTTCCAGACCGGAGAGCAGGTCTTCGCAGATGTCCCGCGGCGTTGCCCCCGCGTTCAGGAGCGTGGTGACCGGCAGCATTGCCGCCACGCGGTCGCTGATCACATCCGCCAGTTCGTCGGAAGCTCCGGGCAGCAGCTGCACCATATATCCGCCTGCCGCGGCCACGCCGTACCCCGTATCGTTTTCCGCCGGCGCCACCAGCACGCCCGCCGCCACCGCGGACGGGATCTGCTCCGACGCCGCGAAATAGTACGTCAGGTCCTCGGCGATCTCCCCTGAGATCAGCTCGGTGGTGCCGCTGTACGGCTCTTTCAGGCCCAGATCTTTGATCACGGTCAACACGCCCCGGCCCACAGCGCCGCCCACGTCCAGCTTGCCCTTTTCGTTCAGCGGAAGGTCAACATGCGGGTCGCCGCAATAGCCGCGCACGTTGCCCGTGCGGTCCGCCACCGCCAGAATGCCGCCGATGGGTCCGTCACCCTTGATGGACAACGTGACGGCGTCGGTATCGTTCTTGAGCCCCGCGGACATCAGCATTGCCGCCGTCAGCGTCCGGCCCAGCGCCGCCGTTGCCACCGGCGAAGTATTGTGGATCCGCAGCGCTTCCGCCACCGCCTCGGTGGAGTCAACGGCTATGATCCGGGCCTGTCCCCCGGCACAAATTCCGGTGACCAAATTGAATGTTTCCGTCGCGCGGTCCATTTTATTATCGATATCAGTACACATAGTAATTAGCCCTTGCAGTCATTCTTTTTCACACACGAAATACAGCCGTCCGGCACCGGTCCGGCCGCCCGGCGCGCCGCCATTGCCGCCTTTGAAGACCTTGATCCGGCGGAATCCGGCCGCCCGCAGCAGTTCGGTCAGCCGCGCCTCGCTCCGCACCTTTTCGCGCACGCGGTCATCGGTGCGGATGTATTGATCGCTGCCCGGTTCCACCGGCCGGAAGCAGGAAATGTCGTACGTGCAGACGCCGGTAGCCGGGACAAACCTGCCGGACCAGAAGCAACTGAGTTCCTCCAGATCCGCGAAATACTCCTGCGTGCCGCCGGCAAAACGCTCTTCCGTCAACACATCGAATATCAGCAAGCCGCCCGGATCCAGGAAATTGTGCGCTCGCGCGAAAAATGCCGAGAGCTGGCGGTCGCTTATCAGATGGTTGACCGAGTCGGTGACCGACACGACCGCCGTCACTGAACCGTATAAGTCCATTTTGCTCATGTCCTGGCAGATCCACAGCACGTCATCGCCGGGCACGCCGCTTCGCGCCGCGTCCAGCATTTCTTCGGACGCGTCCAATCCGATGCACTCGTATTCACCGCGCAGCTCGGCGATCAGCCGGCCGGTGCCGCAGCCGCAGTCCAGCAAAATGGGGCATTCGCCGCGCGCCAGATAATCCCGGTATGCCCGGGACCGTTTTACGCGGGACGTAACAAACCGGGCTATCGCCCGGTAATTGACGTCCTGCGTCAGTATATCGTAAAACAGTGAGAGTCCTTCGTACATTGCGCGCCTTAGTGCATTACGCCGCTTCGTACATTACGCGGCATCCGCTTCTGTTTCCGCCAGCGCCGCTTTGACCAGTTCCAGCGCTTTGTCCAGCTGCGCGTCCGCGCCCGCCGGGATCTTGTCGGGGGTCAGACCTTCATATCCGCTCTCGAGCGACACTTCCACATCGGGGGCAATACCCACCCCGTGGATGCACTCGCCGGACGGCGTGAAATAGCGGGCGACCGTGATCACCACGCCGCTGCCGTCGTCGGTGTAGGAGCGGGACAACTGCCCGATCGCCTTGCCGTACGTACGCTTGCCCACGATGGTGCCTTTTTTGAAATCGCGGAACGCACCGGTGACCAGTTCGGAGGCGCTGGCGGAGTTCTGATTGACCAGCAGCACCACCGGCACATTCACTTCATTCTCGTCGGAAAAGACCTCGGAAGCGCGATTGCCGTTCTTGTCCTGGGAATACGCGATCAGGCCTTTGCCCAGCAGCGCGTCCGCCACCTCGTCCGCCTGACGTTCGTAGCCGCCCGGATTGCCCCGGAGATCCAGCACCAGCGCCTTCATGCCGGCATTTTCCGCCACCTTCAGCATCTGCCGGAATTCCTCGCCCGTATCGCTGTCGAACTGGCTGATACGGATATAATATACACCGTCATCGTAGCCGAGACCGAACACGGATTGACGGCTGATCGTCGCCACTTCCAGCTCCACTTCGCGCTCGGTGAGGTCAATACCCACCAGCTTAAGCTTTACATTAGTGCCCTCCTGCCCCAGCATGCTCGAGACCATGGACTGCTCCATACCTACCGTCGTGATGCCGTTGATCTCGGTGATCAGTTCGCCCTCCGAAATACCGGCGCGGGCGGCGGGCGTGTCCGGGAAGACTTCATTGACCACGATGCCTTCATCGCCGAACGTGCAGGAAATACCGATGCCGGAATACGTGCCGGTGATATAGTTGTTATAACTGGTGTAGTCGCCGGGTTCGATATAATACGAATACCGGTCCCCCAGCGCGTCCACGTAGCCCCTGATCGCTCCTTCAATCAGATCGTCGGTCTTGTACTCCAGCGCGAAATTCGAGGCGATATAATCGATTATGTCCTGAAATTTGGCCACTTTATACGGGTCGCTGTCGGAGGGCAGCACCAGTTTGTACGCCTTCTCCTTTGCGAGTTTATTCTTATATATAGAACTGGAGATCAGAAACGATACCAGCGCCGTGGCCGCGATCAGCAGCACCGCGATCAGCAGTATCAGCACGCCGTTCACGTGAACGATCCGGTCATCCTCCTGCTTCTGCGGCTCCGCGCCGCCCGACATTCTGCTTCTAATACTGTACAGTTTCATTTCTCATCATCTCTCTCGGTGTCAATATACTTTCTGATCGCCAGCATGCTGGCAATCAATCCCACGGCCAGGCCGCCCAGCATGAAACCGGTGAGCAGACCGCCCGAATATGTGCTGAAGGGTTTCAGCGTAATAATGCTGCGAATATTCTCTTCCGACCGGCGCAGCACGCCCGCCAGATAATTGTACGTGCCTTTGACCGCGAAGAACGCCAGCAGCGCGCTGATCAGTCCGATCGTTATGCCCTCCGCTATGAACGGACCGCGCATGAACGCGTACGACGCGCCCAGGTCGCGCATTATCCGGAGTTCTTTGCGGCGCGCCAGCACGGTGAGGCGGATCGTATTGACCGTGAGAAGCACGGAGAAGAAGCCCATCACGATCAGCGCCACCACGGTGCCGGTCTTGACGATGCGGCTGATGGAGCGGAAGTATTTATAGATAGAGTCGTTGTCCTGCACTTCCTCCACGCCGGTGACCTTGCGCATATCTTCCGAAAACGCTTCCAGCTGGCCGGCGGATTTCAGCTTGATATCGAACGAAACGTACAGCACGCTGCTGTCCGCGTCCTCGTACTGGAAGATCTCCTCGTAGCCTTTAAGGGTCTTTTTCATGAGCTCGAAATTGTCGCGCTTGGTGTTCAGCTTGCAGGTGCTCACGCGGTCGTCCGCCAGGATGGCGCGGTAGATGAGCAGGCTGTCGTCGTCGGACACTTCGCTGCGGCAGATCACTTCGACTTCCGGATGCTCCGCCTGCTCGTTCAGGATGGCGCTGATGCTGCCGGAAGTGATCAGCAGCGTGCCCATGATGTACATACCGGTGAACAGCACGAATACGGAGGCCAGCAGCATGTACCAGTTCTTGAGCAGGTTCTCGAGGCTCTGTTTGATTATATACAGTAACGATCTGAGCTTACTCATTGCTTTCACCGTCTTTCTCCGCGACTGCGCCGTCTTCCGTGAACAGGCCGCCTTCCGCCTCAAATGCCACCGTTTTCAGCACCGCTTCTTCGCCGGCCTGACCGGCGGCAACGGACAGATCTTCATTCTTCATTCCGTGATCCAGATACAGGATCCGGTGGCCCATGCGGCGCGCCATTTCCTGGGCGTGGGTGGCAACGATGACCGTTGTCCCCTGAGAATTGATGAGCTCCAACAGATTCATGATCTGCTC
>JAFZSK010000092.1 GCA_017620915.1 Clostridia bacterium
CCGTGAGTACGGCCTGCTGGGCAAGGACATCTTCGGCACAGGCTTCGATTTCGACATCGACGTGCGTCTGGGCGCCGGCGCCTTCGTGTGCGGCGAAGAGACCGCGCTGCTGACCTCCATCGAGGGCAACCGCGGTGAGCCCAAGACCAAGCCGCCGTTCCCCGCCAATAAGGGTCTCTTCGGTCAGCCCACCATCATCAATAACGTGGAAACCCTGGCCAACATCCCCCAGATCATCCTCAAGGGCGCCGAGTGGTTCTCTTCAATCAGTTCCGAAAGATCCAAAGGCACCAAAGTGTTCGCGGTAGGCGGCAAGATCAACAACACCGGTCTTGTGGAGATCCCGATGGGCACCACGTTGCGCGAAGTCGTTTACGATATCGGCGGCGGTATCCCCAACGGCAAGAAATTCAAAGCTGCCCAGACCGGCGGTCCTTCCGGCGGCTGCATCCCGGCCAGCCTGATCGACACCCCGATCGAATACGATACGCTCATCGAGATCGGTTCGATGATGGGTTCCGGCGGTCTGATCGTTATGGACGAAGATACCTGTATGGTAGACCTGGCCAAGTTCTTCCTTTCCTTCACGGTAGAGGAATCCTGCGGCAAGTGCCCGCCGTGCCGTATCGGTACCAAGCGCATGTACGACATCCTCGAGAAGATCACCAGCGGCAAAGGCGAGCTGTCCGATATTGACGACCTGTACGCCCTGGCCAGCGCCATCAAGAATTCCGCGCTGTGCGGCCTCGGCCAGACGGCGCCCAACCCGGTACTCAGCACGCTGCGCTACTTCAAGGACGAGTACGTTGCCCACGTAGTGGACAAGAAGTGCCCCGCCGGCGTCTGCAAGAACTTGCTTCAGTACAAGATCATTGCCGACAAGTGCAAAGGCTGCAGCGCCTGCTCCAGAAAGTGCCCGGTCGGCTGCATCAGCTGCGAGCTCAAGAAGCCGTTCGTCATTGACCAGTCCAAGTGTATCAAGTGCGGAACCTGTATGGATACGTGCAAGTTCGGCGCTATCGTTAAGGAATAATGGAGGCCGATCATGAATACAGTAAATATTAAAATTGACGGTGTCGCCCTGACTGTTCCCGCCGGTATCACCGTGCTGGAAGCCGCCAGAATGGCCAACATCACTATCCCGACCCTTTGCTTCCTGAAAGACATCAACCAGATCGGCGCCTGCCGTATGTGCGTGGTGGAGATCAAAGGCGCGAGAGCGCTGCAGGCTGCCTGCGTTTACCCGGTCTCCGAAGGGCTGGAAGTCATCACCAACTCCGAAAAGGTGAGAGATGCGCGCAAAGTAACGCTGGAACTGATCCTGTCCAACCACGACCGTCAGTGCCTTACCTGTGTGCGTTCCGAGAACTGCGAACTGCAGAAACTGTCCAAGCAGCTGAACGTCAAAGATATCCGCTTCAAGGCGCTTACGGACAAAGAGACGCTGCCTATCGACAACAGTTCTCCGAGTATTGTCCGCAATAACAACAAGTGCGTGCTCTGCCGCCGCTGCGTTGCCGTCTGCCAGAAAGTGCAGACCGTGTCCGTCATCGAGACCATCGAGCGCGGTTTCCGCACCCGCATCGGCTGCGCGTTCGACAAGCCTCTGGGCGAGACCTCCTGCGTCAACTGCGGCCAGTGCATCGCGGTCTGCCCCGTGGGCGCCCTCACTGAAAACACTCATATCCCGCAGGTCTGGGCGGCTATCTCCGATCCCGACAAATACGTGGTATTCCAGACTGCTCCCGCGGTCCGCGCCTCCATCGGCGAAGCGTTTGGTCTGCCTATCGGCACCCGATGCACCGGCAAGATGGTCTCCGCGATCCGCCGTCTGGGCGTGGACAAAGTGTTCGACACCGACACCGGCGCCGACATGACCATCATGGAAGAAGGCACCGAGCTGATCGAGCGCATCAAGAACGGCGGCAAGCTGCCGATGATCACTTCCTGCAGCCCCGGCTGGATCAAGTTCTGCGAGCACAACTATCCCGACTTCCTGGACAACCTCTCCACCTGCAAGTCGCCGCACGAGATGTTCGGCGCGATGCTGAAGACGTACTACGCCAAGAAGATGGGCATCGATCCCGCCAAGATGTATGTTGTCTCCGTAATGCCCTGTACCGCGAAGAAATTCGAGGCGCAGCGCGAGGAAATGAAGAATTCTTCCGGTTTTGTGGATGTTGACGCCGTGCTGACCACCAGAGAACTGGCCAAGATGATCGAAGAGGTCGGTATCGACTTCAATTCTCTGCCCGACAGCGATTACGACGATCCCATGGGCAATGCCACCGGCGCTGCCGTTATCTTCGGCGCTACGGGCGGTGTTATGGAAGCGGCGCTGCGTACCGTTGCCGATGTGCTCACCGGCGAATCCGCTCCGATGGAGAAGATCGACTACCACGCCGTTCGCGGTATCGAGGGCATCAAGGAAGCTACCGTGGAAGTCGCGGGCCTGACTGTTAGACTGGCTGTGGCCAGCGGTCTGGGCAACGCGCGCAAGCTGCTGGATTCTATCCGTGCGGGCAAAGCGCAGTACGACTTCATCGAGATCATGGCCTGCCCGGGTGGCTGCGTCAACGGCGGCGGTCAGATCATCCAGCCCTCCAGCGTACGCAGCTGGACCGACCTGCGCACCGAGCGCGCCAAGATCCTGTACGAGGAAGACCTGGCGCTGCCGATCCGCAAATCTCACGACAACCCGGCCATCACCGAGATGTACAACGAATTCTACGGCAAGCCCGGCAGTGAGATCGCGCACCATGATCTGCACACGCACTACATTGCGAGAGGCAAGTATTGAACTGATCCGTTACCGGTTCGCGATGCGGTACTAGACTACTGACTAAAACCCCGGAGATATTTTCTTCGGGGTTTTTCTAAAAAACTCGGGTGATTTTCGAGGATCCGGAAATGTCAAACAATAAAACTATAATTAATAAAATTGCTGCGTTACTGCTGTCTGTATTGACAATACTGCCGCTTATTGCTCCTGCCGGTCCGGCGGTTTTCGCGGCGGAGAACGGACGGCGCATGAGCGTTTCAAAGACCGAATTTGAGTACGGCGAACCGATCCTGATCACGGCCGAAGGGACCGGAAAAGACTGGGTTGGACTGTACAAGCCTGACGGCAAAGCCTCGCTGCTGTGGGTATATATTGACCGCGCTGCCGGGGGCGTCGGTTCCGGAACGGAGTTCGATATATTAACCGAAGGCGTGATCAACGACGGTTCGGCGTATATTGACATCACGCCCGGAACGTACGTCCTGCGCCTGATGCCGGACGATACATCCGACCTGTCGCGGGCGATCAAAACGGTCGAGATAACCGTAATAGAGAAAAGCGGTGCGCCGGCGGCTCCGGCAGTCATCGAATCGGCAGAATATGCGCCTTCTGGTGCGGGCTTCGGCGGCGGGACGCTAACCGTAAAGCTGGAAGACGGCAGTTCGGCAGCGGCGGTAGTACCTTACTGGGCAAACGACAGCGGCATTCTGGAAGACTATACTTCGCTTCCGAAATTCAGGATCCGCGGCGGCAAAGCAGCGTACACGTATCCGGAGTCGATGATAATACCGGCCGGCGCCACCGAACTGCGTGTATTCACCGCGGATAAGAAGGGCAAACTCTCCGAAACATATTATTCAATACGGCTCCCCGAAGGCAGCGCGTTCCGGCTGCCCGAAACGGAGCCGCTGGAATTCCAGGTCATCAGCGATATCCATATAACCAAAAACGACGCTCACATACACAACACTCATTTCCTCGGAGTAATGACAGACATCGCGATATTGTCCCCGAAAAGCAAGGGCATATTCGTGGTAGGCGATATGGCGGACACGGGCAGTGAAGAAGAGTATGCAAAAATGAAGCAGATCCACGACGCTGTGAAGGACCTACCACCGCTGTACCTCGCCATAGGCAACCACGATCTGTACGGAGGCTCGCTTCAGGACCAGAATGAGCTTTTTCTGAAATATGCCGTATTGCCCGGCGGCGGCCGGCCGGGATCGGTCCATTACGACTTCTGGCTCAAAGGCTATCATTTCGTGTTTTTAGGCAATGACGGCCTCGAAAGGGGTGTCGATACCACTCTCGGTCAAAACACGATTAAATGGCTCGAGAAGACGCTTAACGAGGACCGGAATGAGTCGCGGCCCGTGTTTCTGTTCATCCATCAATCGCTTTACGACACCGTCGCGGGCAGCCTCCCGGGGCAGGGCTGGAACGGCGTGGTCAATGACGCCGAATTCCGCGACATCCTGTTCCGTTATCCCGAAGTGATAATGTTCAACGGACACAGTCACTGGACGATGGATTCCGAAAGCAATATGTGGCACGAACCGGACAGACCGTACATTTTCAACACGGCGGCAACGGCTTATCTCTGGACGAGCTACAACATTGTCACCGGCGAGAACCTCGACGGCAGTCAGGGGTATTACATATATGTGTATGACGACATGGTCGTTATCCG
This sequence comes from Clostridia bacterium, assembly GCA_017620915.1. Classification (GTDB taxonomy): domain Bacteria; phylum Bacillota; class Clostridia; order UBA1212; family UBA1255; genus UBA1255. Next base: position 4,473 of record JAFZSK010000092.1, read on the forward strand.
CGGGCGCGATTTTGCCGCGGGGAAGTGGATCCCGGCGGCGCAATACTGCCTCTCGGGTTTCTCCGGCGGGGGCAGAACAGCGCGGCTCAGCGCGTCGAAACTGACGGTCATTATCGTCTGCGCTTCAGTCGCTTTTGCAGCCCTTCTTGCCGGGATTATTATAGTTGCAATCAGAAGACGAAAAAGTGTATAATATAAGGTAGTAGTCGGCAGGGCACAGCGATATGCCGTGCCGCGGTATACCGGGGAACGTACGAACACTGGAGGTGGGAATGATGAAAAAAACGGCAGCTGGAGCCGATCTTTCGCCGAATCTGGCCAAAGATACGCTTAAGCCTTCCGCGTTTTTGAATCCCGTTCCCGTCGTTATGTGTTCTGCGCAGCACGCGGGCGTATCTGATATCATTACGGTGGCCTGGTGCGGTACGGTCAATTCCGATCCGCCCATGATCTCCGTTTCCATCAGAAAGAGCCGTTATTCCTACGACCTGATCAAAAACAGCGGCAAGGTCTGCGTCAATCTGGTCTCGGAAGCGCTGCTCAAAGCCTGCGACCTGTGCGGCGTCAGATCCGGTCGGGATATTGACAAATTTGCCGCGACCGGGCTCACTCCGGTCAGTTCGCCGATTCACGGAATACCCATGATCGGCGAATCGCCGGTGAATCTTGAGTGTTCCGTTGACCGCGTTATCGAACTGGGCTCGCATGATATGTTTCTGCTGAACGTGGACGGTGTATATGTTTCCGGGGCGATCATTGACGCCGGCGGCAAAGCGGACCTCAAAAAAGCGGGATTGGTGGCCTACTGCCACGGCGAGTACTACGCACTGGGTGAAATATTGGGATTTTTCGGTTATTCCGTCGCGGGCGCAGACGCGCTGGCCCGGCGGACAAGAAGATAAAGCATAGAGGTATCACAAATGAAAAAGGGTATCATCGTAAAACTGGTCTTACTGGTGTTGACGGCGGCGACAGTGCTGGCTGCCGCGGGCTGCGGATTGTTCCCGAAGGAGGACAACATCAAAGCGCCGGCGCTCAAAACGCCCAAACCCGTCGAATACACTTTTTACCAGGTAGTAAAAGGCGATATTATCAAGGGCTCTTCCGGCACCGGCAGCATGACCTCGATATACTACTATAAGCATGCGTTCCCGTCTTCAGGCGGTATTATCAGCGCCATCCATGTTTCGCTGGGACAATATGTTAACAAAGGCGATCTGCTGGTGGAAACGGACAATTCCTCGCTGGAACTGGAATACCTGGAGGCCACGATCGATTACACCGAATCCAAGGACAAGTTTGACGCCATCGCGGCACAATACAACCGCGGCGAGATCGGCGAGACCGAGTTCCGCATCGAACAGCTCAAGTTTCAGTATGTGGAGACCAAGTACAGGAACCTCAAAAACGCGTACGAGAATACTAAACTGGTGGCGCAGGTCTCCGGCAAAGTCGTTTATATCAATACGGAGTATACCACCAACACCAATAAAGAGATCGTAGCCGGCGAGACCATCGTTGCCATCGACTCCGCCGACGAAAAATATATGTATCTGGTATTCGACAAATCCGTCGAGGCCATGAAGGATTCTTCCGCGACGCCGCAGCAGTTCCGCGTGGGTACGGTGCTGACATTGTCCCTGAATCCCACTAAAGCGGACCCCGATCCGATCAAGTTCGAAGGTGTTATCGTAGGCACCGACCAGATAATCAAAGATACAGGTATCGGATATATTGACACCGCCAAATATTATTGCAAACTGACTTCATATCCGGATTACGGCGGCGATGAATCCAGACAGATCACCTCCGGCACGCTGATCCGCTACACATATGTGGAAGACTCCCGTGAAGATGTGCTCATGATCCCGCTCAGCGCGTGCTACGAGTACAACGGCAAGCATTACGTGTACATGCTGGACTACTCCACGAACCTCAAGAAAGAAGTCTACGTGGAACTCGGGCTTGCCAACGAAACGTACGTAGAAGTGGTCTCCGGCCTGCGCAAAGGCGACCGGATCATTACCGGCTGAGGCGCGGGAAAACGCGGTCAACAGGCTGTTTGGAGGATTTGATAAATGATAAAGTCAGTTCTCAGTAAAATGGCGAACAATATATGGCTGTTTATCTGTCTGACTCTGGGTTCTCTTCTGATCACCTCGGTTCTATCGAGCATACCGATCTACACTGACGGCGCACTCAGAAAAATGCTGAATTCGGAACTGGTGAATTTCCAGTACGATACCGGCAATACGGCGGGGGAGTACTATACCCGGATCAATCTTGCCAGCGACTACAGTTCGGCCGGCGCGCTGGATCTGTTTGATACCGCCCGGGACAAACTGCATTACTCATTTGACAACAATAACATTCCATATACGGATTCATACGAAAGCGGCATCCTGAGGCTGCGCAGCGAACGCGGCAACGGCATGATTTACACGACGCAGTACCAGATGCGGTACATGACCGGGATGCTCAACCATATTGATATTATCGAAGGGCGCAGATACCGCGACTCGTTTGACGGCGTGTATGAGGCAATCATATCGGAACAGGCGTACAATTCCAATGTTATCCACCTGAACCAGGTCTATTATTTCGGCATGCCGCTGATCCACGGCGACAGCTCGCCCGCGATCGCGATCCGTTTTGTCGGCGTGTTCCGGATGCACGGCGACGCGGCCGGATACTTCTATGATTCCGACGAAGGTTATCCGATGGATTTCTTCGTTTCTCCGGAGAGCTTCAAAGCCGGAATGTTTACGTACGCCAACGCCCAGTATGTGACTTCGATCGAGTTTTATCACAACATCGAATTCCGCGACATGGACCGGAAGGACCTGAACCGGTTCAATAAGGTGCACACCGAGATCAAGGAGTACCTCAAAACATTCGAATCCGGCCATAAAGAACTCTACTTCCCGCTCAATAAAACGATCGTGAACTTCGTGGACAAAGGCTGGGAAATGGAACTTACCATGTGGGTGTTCAACGCGCCGATCATTATTATGCTGGCGTATTACCTTTTCATGGTTTCAAAGCTGATAATCGAAGAGGACAAAAACGAGATATCGTCGCTGCGCAGCCGCGGCGCGACGTCCCGTCAGATCTTCTCGCGGTATATAATCGAGTGCGGTATTATTATCGGATTTTCACTGATCTTGGGTCCGCCGCTCGGCCTGGTGCTGGCGCAGGTAATAGGCAGCGCCAACGGATTCCTGGAATTCGTCAACCGCTCCGGCCTGGTCCTGAGGCTGGTGCCGGCGGCTTATCTGTACGCGCTGCTGGCCGGGGTGCTGTTTATGGTAATGGTGCTTATTCCGGCGTATACCGCTACGCGCAGTACTATCGTTCAGCACAAGCAGAAAAAAGCGCGCAAGAATCAGAAGCCGTTTTGGGAAAAAGCGTTCCTGGACTTTATATTCCTGGGTATCTCCATCTATCTGCTGATCACATACACCACTCACGGCCAGATGGTCCTGAAGTCCAGCGGAAGTGTAGACCCCTCGATATACTTTATCTCCACGCTGTTTATCATATCCGCCGGACTGGTGTTCATGCGGATCTATCCGTATATCCTGAAGCTTATATTCGGCATATTCAAGCGCCGTATGTCGCCGCCGGTATACGCGACTTTTGTACAGGTCTCCCGCGGTACCAACGATAACCGGTTCCTTATCATGTTCCTGATCATGACGGTGTCGATCGGCATATACAGTTCCGCTTCCGCGCGCATCATAAACAACAATGTGGAAGAAGTCGCGGCATACAAATGCGGCGCCGATCTGGTGATATCTCCCGATTGGGGCGGTCTGGAAGACAATACATCCGCCAAAACCACTTCATCGGATATCACGCGCATCCCGCTGTCGGATTATATGACGATCGGCTGCTTTGAGAATTTTACCCAGGTCTCGGAAGTGCATTACGCCACCGTTAAAGGCCTGTACGATTTTGAGTGGTACGACGGTATCCGCGTGATGGCGATCCAGCCGTATGAGTTCTCTCAGGTCGTTGACTTCCGCTCCGGCTTGCTGGACACCCATACTAAAGATGTGATCCACTGGTATCACTATATCAACCTGATGCAGGATTATCCTACCGCGGTGCTGGTATCGCGCGGTGTTGCCGACATGTTCGATCTGGTGGTGGGTTCGACGCTGGAAGTTGACATCAATGCCTGGGGCACGCCGGAAGATCAGAAAGTGCCGGTGATGAACTGCTACGTGCTGGCAATATTTGACTACTGGCCCAATTACTACGACGGTGCAGTCAACACCGACGTGGTCAACCAGCTGGTCGTAATGAACTATTCATACCTGAATTCCGTCAAAGCCAACGCTACATACAACATGTGGATCGATCTTAAAGACGGCACCACAAAAGACGATGTGCTGAATGCACTCAAAGAGCGCGGTCTGGAAGACGGTATTTCCGCGATCCGGTTCAAGACCGAGTATATAAGCCGCGGCAAAGGCGATTCGACGACTATGGCGCTCAACGGCTCGCTGTCCATGGGATTCGTGGCGACAATGATGATCACGCTGATCGGCTTCCTGCTGTACTGGATCATGAATATGCGCAAGCGCAAGCTTCAGTTCGGTATCCTGCGGGCAATGGGTCTCTCCCGAGGCAAGACCATATTTATGCTCGCATTGGAGCAGCTGCTTACGACCGGTGTCGCCGTGTTGGTAGGCATCTTCCTGGGCAACCTGGCCACGCGCCTGTTTATGCCGATCCTGAGCCAGACGTACATCAGTCTGCTGCCGCTGCACCTTACTTACAGCATTGTCGACACGCTGCGTATCATGGCGGTCGTACTGGTGATGATCATTATCGGTCTGGTGGTCCTGGGCGTGTTTATCAAGAAACTGAAGATCAACGAAGCGGTAAAGATTGGAGAAGAGTGACATGGAAACAGGCGAATTCATTTTGCGCGCGGAAGATGTTACACGAGATTTTTACCGTAAATCCGAGGTCATTCACGCGGTGCGCGGGGTCAACGTCAATATCAAACGCGGCACGTTCAACATATTGTGCGGACGTTCCGGTTCCGGTAAAACGACATTCATCAACATGCTGGCGGCGATCGATACTCCGACCTCCGGCAAGATCTATTTCGAGGATGTGAACATTGCGCTCCTCAACGAGCGCAAACGCGACGAACTGCGTCGCAAAAACATAGGGATAATATTCCAGAATACCGCGCTGCTGGCGCAGATGTCGGCCGTGGAAAACGTGGAGTTCTCGCTCTCCGTTTCCGGCAAAAAAGTGAAAAATAAACGCGATATCGCTGTAGAATGGCTGGACAAACTGGGCATTCGCGAACGGCGCAATCATATGCCCGCGGAAATGTCCGGCGGCGAGCAGGCGCGTGTGGCCATCAGCCGCGCGCTGGTGCACAGCCCGAAACTGGTGCTGGCGGACGAGCCCACGGCGGAACTGGATTCAAAGACTTCATTCAGAGTCGTTGACCTCTTCCGCGAACTGGTGGACAAGCAGGGATTGACCATCGTGATGACCACGCACGACGTCAACATCATGGATGTGGCCGACACGATCTACACAATGGAGGACGGTGTAATTGTCAGTGAAAGAAAAGGAAACAGATCTTTATAATTCCATCGGCGATACTACCGGACTCAGCAAGAAGGAACGGGCCGAACTTATAAAGCGCGCGAAGCAGGAGGCAAAAGAGGCCGCCATGCGCAAGCGTACCGAAGAACGGGAAGCGGCCGAAAAGATCAAAGCCGAGAAATTCCAGAACGAGCGCAAGGCCGGAAAACATAAGACGCTGGCGGAGATCACCGAGGGCAAGGACGACTACGAGCAGGACTTCAAGGTGCCCGAAGGCGTCGTGGTGTACTGTGAGAACCTGATCAAACTGTATAAAGTCGGCGATATCGAGGTCATGGCGCTGCAGGGCCTGGATCTGTCCGTTAAAGACGGCGAGATGGTGGCGATCATCGGCAACAGCGGCAGCGGCAAATCCACGCTGATGAACATCATCGGCGGGCTGGACCGTCCCACCGCGGGCCGGATTTACGTCAACGGCATTAACCTGCTCAAACTGGACGACAATCAGATGCTGCAGTACATGCGCGAGACCGTGGGCTTTGTGTGGCAGAACACCGCCCGCAATATGATCCCGTACCTGAACGCGCTGGACAACGTGAAGCTCGTGATGCAGATGGCGGGGCGCCTGGACTCAAACCGGGCGAACGAACTGCTGGAGATCGTGGGCCTTGAACACCGCAAAAAAAGCAAGATGCACGAGCTTTCCGGCGGCGAGCAGCAGCGCGTTGCCATCGCGATCGGACTGGCCAACAATCCGCGCATATTGCTGGCGGACGAGCCGACGGGCGCCGTTGACACCAAGACCACCGCACAGATAATGAGCGTGTTCCACAAACTGAATACCGAGATGGGTGTTACCGTCATCATCGTTACTCACGACCGCCAGCTTTCGCATATGGTTCCGCGCGTGGTGACGATCAGCGACGGCCGTATTGGTACCGAGTTCATCCGCCGCGAAGAGATCGACGTCAACTCTGATGAGATGATGAACGCCACCGCCGGCCACGATTCCGGTTCCCACATCGAGTACGGCTTCATCGACGGCCGCCGGCGTCTGTTTATTCCCGAGTATTACCTGTCCAAAGTGGGACTCCACGAAAAATGTAAAGTGGGCATCGACGTTAAAGACGACCGCCTGGAACTGTTTAAACCTGAGGACGAGAGCATCTGATGAAGCGTAAGATATTTTCCGCCGTACTGGCTCTGGCAATCATAATAATTGCATGCGCGAGCGGCTGCACCGACATGAGCAACCGCAATCCGGTGGTGACGTTTACGCTGGACCCGGACGCCAGTTCGCATATCGGCGGTACGTTTGTAATAGAACTGTTCCCGGATAAAGCGCCGAATTCGGTCAACTACTTTATCAACCTGGTGATCGAAGGCTATTACAATAAATTCAACGTGTCTCAGGTACACGAAGATGCGATGGTGGTGTTCGGCGATCCGTGGTATAAGGGCGGCAACAACCGCGTCATTAAAGGCGAGTTCGCGGACAACGGCTTTACGCAGAATGATGTTGACTTCGTGCGCGGCACAGTGGGGCTGGCGCTGGATGAGGGAGACCCGGATTCGAATTACGGCGATTTCTTCATTATCCTTGACGATTCGGCCAAGGACTCGATGAACGGCAAATTCTGCGCGATCGGCCGCGTTACCGAAGGTCTCGAGATCCTGGATGAGATCAGCCGGCTGCAGACGACCTCATCGCTTAAATACCAGCCGTACGCGTCGGTGCGTACGCTTACCGCTACTGTAGAATTAAAAGGACGCGTATACCCCACGGCGGAAACGCTGGAACGGAAAAATAAACCCGGTTACTGGGATGAATGACCCCCGACAGAGGAGGAGTTTTTTATGAGAACAAAAAGCGCATTTACGCTTAAAACACGGTTGCTTTTGCTGCTGCTCGCGCTGGCGATGGTATTGCCCGCGGCCGGCTGCACCGGAGGCGGCGACCCTGAAAGCACATACCGGCCCGGCATGGAAGTTGACGAAAAATACGCCAACAGCTACCAGCCTGTCTTCGACGGTAAATCCGTGCTGAATATCGAAGTCACGCTCAACGCGGGCCATTACGCGGAGATTCTGGAAGCGCCGGAAGCCGAACAGTTCTACAGCGCGGACATCAAACTGGGCAGCGACACGGTCAGCAAAGTCGGATTCCGCACTTCGGGCAACACGGATCTGTCCGAGTATTCGGGCGACGTGGGTGACCGCTATAATTTCAAAGTGAAATTCGACAAGTACGTGGACAAGCAGAAGTACCGCAAGCTTGACGAGATGTACCTGCTCAACTTCAACGGCGACCCGTCCTATATGCGCATGTTCCTCGCGTTCGGCGCGTTTCGCGCGATCGGCGGCGCCGCACCGCTGTGCACTTACGCCACGCTTTCCATCAACGGCAAATCGCAGGGCCTGTACCTGGCGGTGGAGAGTATCGACGACGCGTTCCTGAAGCGCGTTTTCGGAGACAACAACGGCGTGAATCTCTACAAAGCGGCCGAAGGTACAGATCTGCTTACCACAGCCTCGCTTGCGCTCCTGGATCAGAAAAACGGCGATGATACGACTAAAGACGACGTCGACCGCCTTATCCGGGTGCTGAACACGATGCCAGACGGCGGAAAAGGCGATATCGAGAGCGTGCTGGACGTTGACAGCGTGCTGCGCTACATCGCTGTGTGCACCGGCCTGGGGATCTACAAGAGCTACCTTGCCAAGAATCCGGACAACTTCTATCTCGCGGCCAAAGACGGCAAATTCACCATCGTGCCCTGGAAGACCGTGAGCGCGTTCGGCGGTGCCAGCAAGGACAACGGCGCAACTGCCGAATTGTCCCCGTACGAGCCCGTTTACCGCGTTACGATGGCGGAGCGTCCGCTCGTATCAAAGCTTCTGGCTGTTGACGAATACGTCACGCGCTATGAAGGTTACGTTACCGCAGTGCGCGAATATCTCGACGGCATCAGCGCGGCCATCGATACGCTGGACGGTCTCATCGGCGACATCATCAAAAACGATCCCGCGCCGTTCTATCCGTACGAGCAGTATCAGATCGCCATCGGCAAGGCGGACGGGCAGGGCAACACCACCGGCATCATCTCCGCCGCCGAATACGCCTCGCTCCGCGCGGCGTACCTCAAGGGGCTGAATTTTTGATCTCAGCGCCGAAAAATCGCGTAAAATCGCGCAAAACAGCATCTTCCGCGCTTGCCGAAACCGGCGCGTTGTGGTAGAATATCCGGCGGATTTTTTATCCGCCACTTATTGCGAAAGGAAATGATAGATTATGGAGTTTTTAAAGACCATCACTGAAAGAGCAAAATCCGATATCAAAACGATCGTGCTTCCCGAGAGCGAAGACATCCGTACCATCCGCGCGGCGGCAATGGTCCAGGAGCAGGGGATCGCCAAACTGATTATTGTCGGCAATCCCGATAAAGTTAAAGAACTTGCCGGCGATCTGGATATCAGCGAAGCGCGCATCGTTGACCCCGCGACATACGCCCGCACCGAAGAATACGCCGAGACGTTCTACGAACTGCGCAAAAAGAAGGGCATGACGATCGAAAAAGCCCGCGAAACGATGCAGGATTACGTGTATTTTGCCACTATGATGGTCAAAATGGGCGAAGCCGACGGCATGGTCTCCGGCGCCTGCCATTCCACTGCCAACACCGTGCGTCCCGCACTGCAGATCCTGAAGACCCGCCCCGGTACATCGATGGTCTCCTCGTTCTTCGTAATGTGCGTGCCCAACTGTGAATTCGGTTATGAAGGCACGTTCGTGTTCTCCGACTGCGGTCTGGTGGAGAATCCCGACGAGAACGGACTTGCGGATATCGCTATCGAAGCTTCGAAATCCTTCCGTCAGCTGGTCGGCGCGGAGCCGGTGGTCTCGATGATGTCTTATTCCACCTACGGCAGCGCGCACAGCGAACTGACCGAAAAAGTGGTCAACGCTACCGCCATCGCTAAAGAAAAAGCGCCCGAGCTTATGCTGGACGGCGAACTTCAGGCGGACGCATCCATCGTGCCTTCCGTAGGCAGATCCAAAGCGCCAGGCAGCCCCGTTGCGGGCCGTGCCAACGTGCTGGTGTTCCCGGATCTCAACAGCGGCAACATCTGCTACAAACTCGTTCAGCGCCTTGCCAAAGCTGAGGCGTACGGCCCGGTGCTGCAGGGTATTGCCCGCCCGGTCAACGACCTGTCCCGCGGCTGCTCCGCCGAGGACATCGTGGGCGTCATTGCCATCACCGCCGTGCAGGCGCAGGCCGAGTGAGGAGGACGCTCCATGAAAATACTGGTCATCAACTGCGGCTCCAGCTCCCTTAAATACCAGCTCATCGACATGAGCGACGAATCCGTTATCTGCAGCGGTATCTGCGACCGCATCGGCAACCCCGACGCCAGCAGCATCAGCTACAAAGCCAAAGGCGAGAAATGTAAGCTGGAAGTGCCGTTCCCGACGCACACCGAGGCGTTCCTCAAACTGGTGGAACTTATGACTTCCGGCGATACCGCCGTGATCGCGGACAAAAGCGAGATCGACGCTATCGGCCACCGCATAGTCCAGGGCGCGGAATTCTTCAAACATTCCGAACTGGTCAATGAGGCTGTAATCCAGAAGATCGACGAGATCTCGCCGCTGGCGCCGGTGCACAACCCCGCGCACGTGCAGGGCCTGCGCTGTGCCGAGCAGATCTTCGGTGATATTCCGAACGTCGTGGTATTCGACACTACGTTCCATCAGACCATGCCGCCCAAGGCGTATATGTTCGGCATTCCGTACGAGTATTATGAAAAGTACCACATCCGCCGCTACGGCGCGCACGGCACCAGCCATAAATACGTCGCGGGCATCGCGTCTGAACTGATGGGCCGCAAAGACCTTAAGATCGTCACCTGCCACCTGGGCAACGGCTCTTCGATCTCCGCCGTTAAGAACGGTCAGTGCATTGACACCTCCATGGGTCTCACGCCTCTCGGCGGTGTGACAATGGGCACCCGCACCGGTGACCTTGACCCCAGCGTAGTGTGCGAGATCAGCAAGATCACCGGCCTTTCGGGCAACGACCTCAGCAACTACCTCAACAAGCAGTGCGGCTTCCTGGGCATGACCAAAGGCTTCTCGTCTGACAAGCGCGATCTGGAACTGGCCGTAGCCGATCCCGATGATCCGCACAACGAATTGTCCACCATCGCCAGCGATGTGTACGATTACCAGATCAAGAAATACATCGGCGCGTACGCGGCGGCAATGGGCGGCCTTGACTGCGTGGTATTTACCGGCGGCATCGGCGAGAACGACATCAACGTCCGCAAAGACGCCTGCGAAGACATGGAATTCCTGGGCATCAAGATCGACCTGGAAAAGAACAACCGCAAGGCCAGGGGAGAGATCCTCGACCTCTCCGTGCCGGGGTCCCGCTGCAAGGTGTACGTCATCCCGACCAACGAGGAGCTGGCAATTGCCCGTGAGACGCAGGAACTGGTGCTCGCCGGCAAATAATCGCGTAAAAATGCGCAAAAACTGAAAATAATTGTTGACACGGGCCGGAACATACTGTATAATGTTTTGGTCTGTGTAAGACAAGGGCGTTTAGGCGCACAGGAGGTGTATACAAATGATTTGTCCTAAGAGAAGATGGTCCAAAGCCAGAACGCGCTCCAGAAGAGCCAACTGGAAACTTGAGACTCCGAATATAGTGAGATGTCCGCATTGCCATGAGTTCAAACTGCCCCATACCGTATGCGGAAACTGCGGCTACTATAAGGGACGCGAAGTCGTTGCTATGGGCGAAGAATAAAACTGCTTTTTCTTCACTATGAAAAAAGGGTTAATAAGTTACGTGGAACCCGGCAGTGCTGCCTACGAGGGCGGCATATTGCCGGGTGATTGTTTATTGTCGGTAAACGGCCACAAGATCAAAGATATATTCGATTACCGGTATTATACTACCGAGGATACCGTATCGCTCCTTCTGGAGGACGCAGAGGGGGAGGAATATATCGTTGACATCGACAAGGATCCCGACGAAGACCTGGGCATCAGCTTCGCGGAACCGATGATCGACGCGGATCGGGGCTGCTGCAATAAATGCATGTTCTGCTTTATTGACCAGCTGCCGCCCGGAATGCGGGATACGCTGTATTTTAAAGACGACGATACGCGGCTTTCGTTCCTGACGGGCAATTACGTAACTCTGACCAATATCGGCTACGCCGAGCTGAACCGGCTGGTGAAGTACCGGCTGTCGCCGATCAACGTTTCCGTGCATACCACCAACCCCGATCTGCGCTGCAAGATGCTCAGGCATAAAGGCGCCGGGGATATACTTAAAAAGCTGGATGTGCTGCGCAAAGGCTGCATCACCGTCAACGCGCAGATCGTGCTGTGCCCCGGGCTCAATGACGGCGCGGAACTGGAGCGCACGCTGCGGGATCTGCTGGAGTTTTCGGAGTGCGTTGCCAGCGTATCCGTCGTACCGGTAGGATTGACCAAGTACCGGGAAGGGCTGCCGGAACTGCGGCTGCCCACGCGCGAAGACGCGATCAACGTGCTGGATACGGTTGCGCGGTTTCAGAAAGAAGCGCTGGAAAAAGCCGGTACGCGGTTCGTTTACGCCGCGGATGAGTTCTATATCTATGCGGGCCGGGAACTGCCGGAATACGAAGAATACGAGGAGTTCCCGCAGCTGGAAAACGGCGTGGGCATGCTGCGGCTGCTGGACTTTCAGGTGTGCGAATACGTACGCTCCGACGGCAGCCGGCTGCGCAAAAATCTGGGCAAACGATTTACACGCACTGTAGACGTGGCCACCGGCGTAGCGGCGTTCGATTTTATAGAAAAATTGTGCCGGTTTGCAGAGACCGAATTTCCAGGCCTGGAAGTGCGCGTTCACCGCATCGTCAACGATTTCTTCGGCCATTCGGTCACGGTGTCCGGCCTGATCACCGGCGGCGACCTGGTGAAGCAGCTCGAGGGCAAACTGCTCTCCGGCGAACTACTGATCACCGAAAACATGCTGCGCAGCGGCGAGACCGTGTTCCTGGACGACCTGACTATTGAAGACGCCGCTAATAAACTGAACATAACCATAACGCCGGTGCCCGACAGCGGCGCCGAATTCGTGAAAGCATTGCTGGGAGTAAAAAAATGAGTAAACTGCCTGTGGTTGCCGTCATCGGCCGCCCGAATGTGGGAAAATCATCGTTTTTTAATTTCGTCACCGGCCGGCGCATCTCCATAGTGGAAGATACGCCCGGGGTGACGCGTGACCGTATATACGAAAAAGTCGAGTGGCGGGGACGGTATTTTACGCTGATCGATACCGGTGGCCTGGAAGTCGGCTCGGACGATCCGATCACTGTACAGATGCGGCGGCAGGCGGAAGTCGCGGCCGAACTGGCGGATGTGATACTGTTCATGGTGGACGGCAAGCAGGGCCTCACCGCGGGCGATCAGGAAATTGCCGCGCTGCTCCGGCGCGTGCAGAAACCGGTGCTGGTGGCGGTCAATAAAGTTGATACCGTAGGCGATGTTCCGCCGGAAGTATATGAGTTTTACAACCTGGGTTCAGGCGATCTGTTTCCCGTTTCCGCGGCGCACGGACTGGGCATCGGCGAGATCCTGGACGCGATATTTGAAGTACTGCCGGAACCGGGGGAGGCCGCGGAAGACGGGGACTGCATCAGCGTGGCTATCGTGGGCAAACCAAATGCCGGCAAATCGTCGCTGGTCAACAAGATCCTGGGCGAACAGCGCGTGATCGTCAGCAATGTGCCCGGGACCACGCGGGACGCCATTGACACCTACACGGAAGTGGACGGACAGAAGTACTGTTTTATTGACACCGCGGGCCTGCGCAAGCGCGGCCGTATTTTGGACAACGTAGAAAAGTACAGCACGATGCGGAGCCTCGGGGCCGTTGACCGTTCACAGATCGTGGTATTGATGATCGACGCGGTGGACGGCGTGACCGAACAGGACACCAAGATCGCGGGCTACGCGCTCGAGCAGGGCAAGGCGATGATCATTGCGGTCAACAAATGGGACCTTGTGGAAAAAGAGACCAACACCATGGAGAAATACCGCCAGGACGTGCTTAACAAGTTTAATTTCATCATGTTCGCGCCGGTAGTGTTCTTTTCCGCGTTGACCGGCTCCCGGGTGAACAAGCTGTTCGACACCATTCTGAAAGTCCGCGAGGCTTCGACCCGCCGCATCTCCACCGGCATGCTGAACGACTGCCTGGCGGAGGCAATGATCACCCAGCAGCCCCCGTCCGACAAAGGCAAGCGCCTGAAACTGTATTATATGACGCAGATCGGCACCGAGCCGCCCACGTTCGTAATCAAGTGCAACTCTAAAGCGCTGTTCCATTTTTCGTACCTCCGCTACCTGGAAAACCAGCTCCGCAAAAAATTCGACTTTACAGGAACGCCGATTAGGTTTAAAATCAGGGAGAAGGACGAAGAAAGCGGGGATTAACCATGGATTGGCTGATCATATGTCTGGGGGCCGGGATCGGCTACCTGCTCGGCAGCCTTAACGGCGCCGTAATCATATCCAGAGGCATATATAAATCCGATATCCGCGAGCACGGCAGCGGCAACGCGGGCACTACCAATATGCTCCGCACGTTCGGCAAGCGCGCGGCGCTGCTGACGCTGGTGTTTGATTTTGTTAAGGGCATCCTCGCGTGCGTGTTGGCCGGACTGCTGGTCAAGTACTGCAGTACGCGGTTCAGCTATTTTGACGGCGTCTGCACCGGCGGTCTGTTTGCGGTGTTCGGGCACAACTGGCCGATCTACTTCGGTTTCAAAGGCGGCAAAGGTGTGCTCACCGGCTTTGCGGTAATGCTGATGATCTCGCCGTACGCGGCGTTGTGCGCACTGGGCGTGTTCATCATAATCGTCGCGCTCACTCGCTATGTTTCGCTGGGTTCGGTGCTGGCTGCGTTTTCGCTCCCGCTGTTCGTGCTGATGTTCCGGCTGCTGGAACACAAGACCGCGTTTTCGTATTCGCTGGTGGTCAGCATCATTTTTGCGCTGCTGATAATCGTGCGCCATCATACTAATATCGCGCGGCTGATCAAGGGCACGGAGTCAAAACTCAGTTTTAAATCACACAAGCCCGCGGCAGGGCAGGGAGAGCAGTTATGATTATCATGATCCGAAAAGGCGCCGAGCCGGAAAAGGTCGAAGCGCTCAAACAGTGGCTTTCCCGGTACGACGTGACGATCGACTCCGCATACATCTGGGGCAGCGAAGTGCTGCGCATGGAAGGGGATCTGTCTAAAGTTGACACCTCGCTCATTAAACGCTTTGACTGCGTTGCCATGGTCACCAGCACCGGAGAGCCTTACAAATTTGCCTCCCGCCGCAATTTCCCGGAGAATACGGTGATCCGCGTGGGCAACCGGGTGATTGGGGACAATAATTTCACTGTTATCGCCGGCCCGTGCTCGGTGGAATCGCCGGAGCAGATCCGCGAAGTGGCGCAGGCGGTCAAGACCAGCGGCGCGTCGATCCTGCGCGGCGGTGCGTTCAAACCGCGCACCTCGCCGTACGCGTTTCAGGGGCTTAAGAGCCGCGGTATCGAAATGCTGCTGGAAGCCAAGAAGGCGACCGGGATGCCCATCGTGTCTGAGATCGTTGACATATCCGCGCTGCCGTTTTTCGAAAACGTTGACATCATACAGGTCGGCGCCCGCAACATGCAGAACTTCGAACTGCTAAAAGAACTCGGGCAGATCCGCAAACCGATCCTGCTGAAGCGCGGCCCCGCCAACACGATCCAGGAGTTCCTGCTTTCCGCGGAATATATACTGGCCGGCGGCAATAAAGACGTTATTCTCTGCGAGCGCGGCGTGCGCACATTTGAAACGCTCACCCGCAACACGCTGGATATTTCCGCGATACCGATGCTGAAGAAATTGACGCACTTGCCGGTGTTTGCCGATCCCAGCCACGCGTGCGGGATCGCCGATATCGTGCCGGATATTGCCTTCGCGTGCGCCGCGGCCGGGGCGGACGGCGTAATGATCGAAGTGCATAACGACCCGGTCAACGCCTTCTCCGACGGCGCCCAGTCGATAACTCCGGCAAGCTTTGCGGCAATGATGCCGAAACTCTCCGCGATCTGCGGCATACTCGGCAAGACCCTCGGCTGACCGCATATAAACCAGTATAAAAAACGGGATCTTCGGAACTGTACCGGAGATCCCGTTTTCTGTTTGCTGTTGTGCCAAATGCGCTATATGCCCAGCAGCCACTTAGCTACGCTGAAGTAGATCAGCAGCGACACCGCGTCAACGATCGTAGTGATGAACGGGCTCGCCATTACCGCCGGGTCAAATCCGATCTTCTTTGCGAACAGCGGCAGCGTGCAGCCGATGAACTTCGCGATGATGATGGTGAAGCACATCGTGATGCAGACAACAAATGCAACCATGAACGAGACGTGCTCATGCAGCAGCAGTCTGTTGATCAGCAGTATCTTCAGGAACGTGGCTACCGCCAGCGAGATTCCGCATAATATTGACACCCTTGATTCTTTCCATATTACTTTGAGTATATCGCCGAATTCGATCTCGCCCAGCGACAGTCCGCGGATGATAGTAACAGAAGCCTGGCTGCCGGAGTTGCCGCCGGTGTCCATCAGCATCGGGATGAAGGCGGTCAGCACGACCTCCGCCTGCAGCGCGTTTTCAAAGCCCGAAATGATCATGCCGGTGAAGGTGGCCGACACCATCATCAGCATCAGCCAGGGGATACGGCTCTTCCAGATGTTGAACACGGAAGTTTTGAGGTACGGCTTCTCCATGGGCGTGATAGCGGCCATTTTCGCGAAGTCTTCTTCCGCCTCTTCCTGGATGACGTCGATGGCGTCGTCAACCGTTACGATACCCACCAGCCTGTGTTCGCGGTCCACGACCGGCACCGCCAGCAAGTCGTACTTTTCAATCAGCTTCGACACGTCCTCTTTGTCCGAGTCGGTGGTGGTGTAGATGACATTGTCATCCATAATGTCCGCGATCACCGCGTCCGGCGGGGAGGTGAGCAGCGTCATAACGGTCACCAGACCCAGCAGTTTACGGTTGCGGTCGATCACGTAACAGGTGTAGATGGTCTCTTTGTTTAATCCGGTCTCGCGAATCTTGGTGAATGCCTCCGCCACCGTCATGCTTTCGGTGAGGTCAACGTACTCGATGGTCATTATACTGCCCGCGCTGTCTTCGGGGTAGTGCATAATGTCGTTGATCTTCGCGCGGCGTTCGGGGGAGATACTGCGCAGAATACGGCGGACAACGTTGGCGGGCATTTCTTCGATGATGTCGACAGTATCGTCAACGAACACATCACTCATGACCCGCTCCAGTTCTTCGTCGGAGAACGCGCGTATCAGCACTTCCTGCTGATCGGTGTCCATTTCTACGAAGGTGTCCGCGGCCAGTTCTTTGGGCAATATCCGGAAAATAAGAGGTACGTTCTCGATAGGCACCTCTTCCAGCATCATGGCAATATCTGCCGGCTCCATATCTTCCAGTAGTTCTTTGAGTTTTGAGTAATCTTTCTTTTCGATCAGTTCGTAAGCGTGTTCGATCTTTTCTTCCAGCAGATCTTCCGCTTCGGTCGCAAATTCGATTTCGTCCTGCATAGGCTCTTCCTTCCTTTCGTTCCGGGCATGCCGGTGATCAAGTAAAGGGGGCAGACTGTGCATACGGGACCCTGATGATCGGTTTCAGAATGCTTATTCAGCAGAAAAGGGCAAAGTGAAACAGATCTGCGCATGGGTGATAAGCGGTGTCGTTGTCAACACTACTTCGCCCGGGTACCGCACTACTACCTCCGGTATCCATCTGTTTCACCTCACAATATGATTGAATTCCACGGTTTGACCGTTGCTCAAATTATAATCTATTTATTAAATTAGTGTCAACCCCGGATTTTATTAATTGGAGAATTGCGGGAACGCCGGCCTTATGTTATACTATGAACCGTCCGGAGCCGTATTGACCGACCCGGCCGGACACGGAAACATGATCGAGATTTCGAAATTCAGAGAAGAAGCGAGCGCGGCACTGCTGAAGCGCGGGATACGGCCGGAAGATATCGTCGTTTTTGCGGAGACGGATCTTGCCCTTGACCTGAACCACGCAAGTGTTTATATTGTCCTGACGGAAACAAAGCTGTACGTGCTCGAGGGCCAGACCGCGATCTCCGGCCGGCCCGGCAAACTGCGCAAAAAAGCCGCGGTGACGCGGACGTTTATTGAAACGGATCTTGCCGAATATGAAAAAGAGCAGGTCAAAAGCCCCGCGATAGAGGAACTGATCTCCGCGGGATATCTGACAATAGAGTATTCCGGAGGTACGCGGCGGATCGCGGCAATGACCCGCACGGCTATGCGCGATATGCGCCTGTTCGTAAAGTACGCGGGCAAATATCTGGAAGACGGCAGCACCGAAACCGATCCCGAAGATTTTAAAGATGACCGGTTCTGCCCCAAATGCGGCCGGCGCTACCCGGATCCTAACCGCAAGATCTGCCCGGTCTGCATGGAGAAGACTAAAATATATAAACGGCTCCTGCAGTTCTACAAAAAGTACCGGTGGCAGATGCTGGCGGTGCTGTTGTCCATTACCGCGCTGTCGGCGCTGGGCGTGATCGCGCCGTACGTGTCCACGTCGTTTTTCTACGATAAAATATTGACTCCGGGCACCGGCTGGTTCGGACAGATCGCGTTCGTACTGGCCCTTATAGTGGGACTGCGGCTGCTCAGCACACTGGTGACGTCACTCACCGGCGTCATTTCCGCACGGGTGTCCGCATACGTGACCTATGACCTGAAACGCACGATTTTTACTGCGATCGAGCGGCTGTCGCTGTCGTTTTTTACGGCGCGGCAGACCGGCGGTCTGATGAATCAGATCAATAACGACGCCAATACGATCTACTGGTTTTTCTGCCAGGGCGTGCCGGATTTTCTTAAAAATGTGGTGCAGCTCATCGCGGTCTTCGTGATCATGTTTATTATGAATCCGCTGCTGGCGGGCTGTGCGGCGGTGATAATGCCGTTGTTCGCTTACGTGGTGTGGCGGATCTACCGGCGCATGACGACGCTGCATCAGCGGCGGTACGCGAGTTCGCGGTCAATGAACAGCGCGCTCTCCGATGCGTTGTCCGGCTTCCGTGTGGTCAAGACTTTTGCACGTGAAAAGGACGAGACCGAACGCTTCGACAAACGCTCCCGCCGGCTGGCGAATGATGCCCGCAACGTCACGATCTTCAATAATACGGCGTTTCCGTTCGCGTCGTTTATAATGTACCTCTCGAACATCATTATCTGGGCGCTGGGCGGCTGGATGGTGATCACCGGCGCCGGCGGAATGACGTACGGCAAACTGATGGCGTTTATTGCCTACGTGGGGCTGATGAACGAGCCGATGTTTATGTTCGTTGACATGATCTACTGGTTCTCGGACTGTACCAACGCCGCGGGCAGGCTGTTTGAAATTGCCGATGCCGAACCGGACGTGACCGAAGCGGAGCAGCCGGTAAGCCTCGGAGAAATGCAGGGCGAAGTGGAATTCCGCGGTGTGGAGTTTTCGTACGACAAAGCGCGCAAGGTGATCGACGGCGTTTCGTTTACGGTGGAGCCCGGGGAAACGCTGGGACTGGTCGGTCATTCCGGCGCGGGCAAAAGCACGCTGGCCAATCTGCTCATGCGGCTGTACGATGTCAATGCCGGCGAGATACTTATTGACGGCGTCAATATCAAAGAGCTCTCGTTTTCCGAACTTCGCGCTAATGTGGGCATCGTGTCCCAGGAAACGTATCTGTTCGTGGGTTCCATTGCGGACAATATCCGGTACGCGCGTCCGGACGCGTCGTTTGAAGAAGTATTGACCGCGGCCCGGATCTCCGGCGCGCATGATTTCATCGTCAAGCTGCCGGACGGCTACGATACCAAGATCGGCTTCGGATATAAAGATTTATCCGGCGGTGAACGGCAGCGGCTGTCCATTGCCCGGGCAGTGCTGCTCAATCCCAAAATACTGATTCTGGACGAGGCTACGGCGGCCATGGACACGCAGACCGAACGCCGTATCCAGGAGGCACTCACACTGCTCTCAAAAGACCGTACGACGATAATGATCGCACACAGACTGTCGACGCTCCGGGACGCGGACAAACTAGTCGTGATCGAAAACGGCAAGGTGCAGGAGACCGGCACGCATAACGAGCTGCTGATCCAGAAGGGCGTTTACAGCAAACTATACACGCTTCAATTAGAAGCGCTCAAGAATATAGGAGTTGAAGAGTGATATGGACAACGCGCTGACCGATATAGTAAAGATCGAATACCTGCAGCCCGATAAAGCGGAGTTTTCGCTGAAGAACGGCTATATCGCGCTGAAGAACGACCAGACGGAGTACGATCGGGTCTTTCTGCACCGGTGTTTCCCCAATGAGCTCACGGAGGAGTATCTCTCCGTGCTGGACCGGGACAACAACGAGATCGGCGTGATCCGGCGCATCGATGATTTCCCGGAGGAAACGCGCGAGCTGCTGCGGGGGGAACTGAAACGCAAATACCATATCTACACTATTAAAGCCATTCTTTCCATCAATGAGAAGTACGGTTACTCGTACTGGAAGATCAAAGACAGTGAGGGCGAACGCGATTTCACCGTCCGGGACACGTACCGCAGCATCAACCGGATCACCGGCGACCGGGTGACGGTCACGGATGTGGACGGCAACCGTTTTGAGATCCCTTCGCTGGAGGCGCTGGACCGCCGAAGCCGCAGAAAGATAGAGCAGTATCTGTAAACGCAGGACTCAGAGCAAGACAGAGGCAGGAACCATGGGCAAACTCAGGAACGCATTAAAACGCGTGCTAAAAAAAGAGAAGCGCAAGACCCCGGCGGAGATCCGGCGGGCGTTGTATGCCGCGCTGCCCCATGAGGACCTGGACGGGACGCTGATAACCGCGTTTGCGTACAATATTGACAACGACGGAAATCCCGTAAACGGCGCCGTGATCGTGTCCGATAAAGCGGTGGCGGTGTATGCGGACAAGGCGGAGATAGCCCGCTATAACATCAGCGAGTGTGAAAAATACGAATACCGTGCGCTGGTAGGCGCCTGTGAGATCTCGGTCACCGACCGCGACGGCGAACATATCGTCTGCCGCGGCGACAATTCCAAGTGCGAACTGTTTGCCAAAAACGTCCGCCGTCTTGAACGGCTGCGGGAGACGGGCTGTTTTTCCGACGACGAGACGCTGGAGGTGTACCGTATCTGTCCCAAATGCGGCCGTAAGCTGCCCAAAAGCATGCAGACCTGCATGCACTGCGCGGATAAGAAATCGATGCTGAAACGCCTGCTGGCTATCGCCAAGCCGTTCCGCTGGTATATTCTGGCCTCGGCGCTGCTGTTTTTCATCAGCTTTGCGGTACAGCTGGCGGGACCGTATGTCAACAAACTGCTGGTGGACGGGTATATTGACAGCGCAGATGCCAAAGCACAGGCCTCGGCGGGCGGCGCGTCGTCAAATATCATTTTGCGGGGCTTTTTATTGATAATACTGCTGATGCTGGGGCTGCGGGTCGCTTCGTACGTGATCACTTCGCTCCGGAATCTCTCGGTTATGCAGGCGGGCACCGGGTTTATTATTGAACTGCGCAGAAGAGTGTTCGAAAAGATACAGGAATTGTCCGTACGCGCGGTGTCAAAACGCACCTCCGGCGAACTGATGCGCCGGGTGACCGGGGACTCGTCGCAGTTGGAGAATTTCATCATAGGTCAATTGCCCAACATAATCGAGCAGACAGTCCTGCTGGTATCGATCACGGTGATCCTGATCGTGTACGATCCGCATTTGGCGCTGCTGATCCTGATCCCGATGCCGGTGTGCCTGGCGGGCTGGAGATTTCTGCGGCGGTTTTTCCACCGGATGTACGGCAAACAGTGGGAGGCGGAATCGCGCACAGGCACGGTGCTGTACGATATCTTTTCGGGTATTCGGGTAGTAAAGGCATACCGGACCGAGAAAAAGGAGTTTGAGCGTTACGACAAGGCGGCGTACGAAGAAAAGCAGATCGCGGTCAAGAACGAGACGGTGTTCAATCTGGTAGATCCGATGTTCGGGTTTATAATGAACCTGGGGGCAATGTTCCTGCTGTACTACACCGGCACACACATTCTGAGCGGCGTTATGTCGCTGGGCGACGCGGCGATGCTTTCCTCATATGTAACGCTGCTGTACGGCCATATCGGCTGGGTGGCCAATCTGCCCCGGATCATCACGCGCGCGTTTACGTCAATGGTCAAGATCTTCGACGTCATTGACGAAAAGACCGATGTGGCGGACGCGGCGGAGGCAAAAGAGCATACGATCCGCGGAGATATTGACATAGAGGATCTGACTTTCGGATACGAAGAGGGCACCGACGTGCTGAAAAAGGTCGATCTGCACATACCCGCGGGCAAAATGGTGGGTATCGTCGGCAGATCCGGCGCCGGCAAGTCAACGCTGATCAACCTGATCATGCGCCTGTACGATCCCGACGGCGGCCGTATATGTATTGACGGTACTGACCTGAAAGATATTTCCCAGAATTCGCTGCGGTCGCAGATCGGCGCGGTGCTGCAGGAAACATTCCTGTTCAAGGGCACGATCTATGATAATATTGCCTATGCGCTGCCCGGGTGTTCCAAAGAGAAAGTGCTGTCCGCCGCCAAAGCGGCCGGCGCGCACGATTTTATTATTAAATTGCCCGACGGTTACGATACGGTGATAGGAGAGAACGGCCATACATTGTCCGGCGGCGAGAGGCAGCGGGTGTCGATCGCCCGGGCGCTCTTGCGGGATCCCCGCATTCTGATTCTGGACGAGGCAACGGCGTCGCTGGATACCGAAACTGAAAAGAACATCCAGGATACGCTGCAGAAACTGATCCGTGACCGCACGACGATCGCTATCGCGCACCGGCTGTCCACGCTTCGGAACGCGGATTTTCTGGTGGTGCTGGACAAGGGCTCCGTATCGGAAGTCGGTACGCATGAGGAACTGATGCGGACCAAAGGCATTTATTACGAGCTGGTAATGGCGCAAAGGCAGATGTCCAGCCGTTCCAGAAAATGATCATACCATTTTTGGCCGGGTAAACTGAGAGTAGAGTCCGGGAAATCGGGAAATATGTTGATTGCCGCTTCCGGCGCCGCTATACTCTGACCGATGAAGTTTCAATTCGGTCAGGGGGTCCTTTTTATGCTGGTCAGAACAGTGTATTATCTGGTATTGACCGCGCTGCTGGGCGCGGCCGCGGTGACGGATATAAAGAAAAGGGAAATACCAAACGCGGTACCGCTGCTGATACTGGCGGCGGGAACGGCGAAAGTGATCATTGATATCATGACCGGTGAATATGCCGTTCGAATTGTGATCTCTGCTGTTTTCGGAGCGTTTCTGGGTATCGCGTTGATGCTTATTCCGGCGATGAAGCATAAAATGGGGGGCGGCGATGTAAAGCTGTCGGGTGCCGCGGGACTGGGCATCGGCTTTCCGTATGTTCTGCATTTTCTGCTGATCTCGCTGCTGATCGCCGCGCTGTACGGCCTGATTCAATATTTGCATACACGCCGGAAAGAACTGACGGTACCGCTGGCGCCGTTCCTGGCGGGCGGCGCATTGTGCCTGACCGTTTCCGGAGCGGTCGATTTACTTTTACATTATTGACCGTTTGTGATATAATCGGATGGATATTGACCGGAATGGCGCGAGAACGCTGATGCCCGGTACAGTATTTATTGTCTGGAGGTCACAAGACATGAAAAGATCCGATTATCTGAGCTGGGACGAGTATTTCATGGGTATTGCGCTGCTATCCGCGCGGCGCAGCAAAGATCCCAACACCGGCGTAGGCGCCTGCATCGTGGATAAGGACAACCGCATTTTGTCCCTGGGTTACAACGGCATGCCCTTCGGCTGCTCCGACGATGAATATCCCTGGGAGCGCGAAGGCGAACCGCTGGACACTAAATATCTGTACGTCTGCCACGCTGAGCTCAACGCGATCCTGAATTATAACGGCGGCTCGCTGCGCGGCGCGCGTGTTTACGTGACGCTGTTCCCGTGCAATGAGTGCACCAAGGCGATCATTCAGAAGGGCGTCGCAGAGGTCATCTATCTGAGCGATAAATACGCGGGCACGGATTCGACGCTGGCGTCCAAAAGAATGCTGAAAAGCGCGGGCGTTAAGGTGCGGCAGTACAAGCCTTCGGGCAAACAGATTGATTTACAGCTCTGATTATAGTAAAATATACGGAAGCGGCAGGGCAGACTGCCGCGATAAAAGGAAGCACGGAAGGGTAGTATCATGAAGATCATTGTTACCGAAAGCATCGCAAAAGAAGGAATCGATTATCTCAGGGAGTCCGGGTTTGAAGTTGATGTAGTATTTGGTATTTCCGGCGAAGAACTGTTGAAGATCATTGACCGGTATGACGCGCTGATCGTCCGGAGCGTGACGAAGGTCAACGCCGAACTGCTGGAAAGAGCGGTGAACCTGAAGGTCGTGGGCCGCGCGGGCAACGGCGTGGACAATATTGACCTCAAACTCGCGACCCGCAAAGGTATTATTGTTGTCAACACCCCCGAAAGCAACACCATGGCCGCCGCCGAACTGGCGATCACGCTTTCTTACGCGATCTTCCGCAACCTGGTGCAGGCGGTCTCCGCCGGCCGGGTGCACGATTTCCGCCGCGGCAAGTTCATGGGCTATGAGCTGGACGGCAAGACCGTAGGCATCATCGGCATGGGCCGCATCGGCAGCATCGTCGCCAAAAAACTGATCGGCGCCGGCATGAACGCCATCGCGTACGATCCGTACATCAGTGATGACCGGTTCGTGAAGCTGGGTGTCAAACGCGCACATACGCTGGACGAACTGCTGGCGGTCGCGGATCTTATCACTATACATACACCTAAAACACCGGAAACTATCGGCATTATCGGCGCTAAAGAGATCGCCAAATGCAAGGACGGAGTGCGGATCGTCAACGCGGCCCGCGGCGGGCTGGTGGACGAGAAAGCGCTGTATGACGCGCTGGTGTCCGGCAAGGTTGCCGCCGCCGGTCTCGACGTGCTAAGCCCCGAACCTAACTATAACAAAAAGCCCGAAGAGCAGGATTACGTGAACCCGCTGCTGACGCTGGACAACTGCATCGTCACGCCGCATCTCGGCGCCTCAACGCGTGAGGCGAATTTCAACGTCGGCACGGCAGTGGCGGAACTGGTGGCCAAAGCGCTTAACGGCGAGATGGTGCCCGCGGTCAACATGCCGCCCGTCGGCGCGTCCGATATCGCGGAACTGCGGCCGTACCTGACGCTTTCGGAGGATCTGGGCAAGATATACTACCAGACCGAAAAAACTCCGGTCAAAAAGATCAAGATCAAATACAGCGGCGATCTGGCCGCTGCGGATGTGGCGACGGACATCTTTACGCTGTCGTTTATCAAAGGTTTCCTGGAGCCTATCGTTAAAGACCGCGTGAATTACGTCAACGCCAAGGTCATGCTGGACAGCATGGGCATCGAACTGGTGGAGAGCCGATCTACCGAACTCGATAAGTATACAAACCTGATCACCGCGGATTTTGTCAGCACTTCCGGCAAACAGCTGTCGGTGTCCGGCACAGTGTTTGCCAAAAGCGAGATCCGCATCGTGGAGTTTTTCGGGTACAAGCTGGATTTCGAGCCGACCGACTACGTGCTGGCGATCCAGAACCGGGACGTACCCGGTATCGTCGGCAAGATCGGTACTGTGCTGGGCCGGAACTCCATCAACATCGCGGCAATGCAGTGGAGCCGCAAGATCCGCGGCGACAAGGCGGAAGCGTTCGTCAGCGTTGACCAGGCGGTGGACAACGCGATAATCGACGAGCTCAAGTCGATGGAAGGCGTGCTGCGCGTATCGCTGATCTGCTTCTGATATTTGTTGACGACGAAATACTGTTTCCGGGGGGAACAACAGCGTGAAGATCGCGGTCATTTCTGATATACACTCCAACCTGGCGGCGCTGAATGCCTGCCTTGAAGACAGCCGCGCGTTAGGCGCAGAGAAATACATCGTGCTGGGGGATATCGTTTCCGACTGGCACAAACCCAACGAGTGTCTCTCCACCGTGCGTGATCTGACGGATCTGGTCATTGCCGGCAACCGTGAGCAGTACATGAAGTCCGCGCCGGAAATGCTGGACTACTGGATCCTGTATGATCAGTTTTCATCGCTGCTGTGGACGTACCGGCAGTTGACCGCGCGCAATCTGATGTATATCCGCCGGCTGCCGCCGTGCCTGGTGATTGCCGGGGACAAGTATTCCATCCGCGCAGTGCACGGTTCGCCGTTTTCCGCTACGGAGCTGTGTTATAAATCCTCCGGGCTTACACCGGTGAACGACTGGCTGGACGCGATCGACGAAGATATACTGCTCTGCGGCCACAGCCACGAACAGTGGAAATGGGAGCACAACGGCAAGATCGCGGTCAATCCCGGTTCCTGCGGCTCGCACTTCAATAAGCGGCACTGTGCGGAATACGCGATTCTGGATATAACGGATACGGTGAACGTCGATCTGCGGCTGGTCAAGTACAATATCGAACTCAATTTCCAGTCGCTGATGCAGTCTGAATTATATGAAAAAGCATACGACTGGGTGCTTATCAATTATCTCGGCATGGTAAAAGGCGAGAACGAACTGAAGCTGTTTCTGGATGCGCTCGAAGCAGAGCGCCGCCGCAGCGATCTGGCGGGCGCGGGTCCGATACCGAATGATATTTATTCCAAAGTGTTTGAGGAGCAGTTCTCGGAAAAGATCAAGGCATATCTGTTTACAGAGTAATAATATAATCGTTTCAGGAGGCAATTTATGAATTATCGCGGACCCGTGGTGGTCATTGTTATGGATGGCGTCGGACTTACCGACAGAGTAGAAGGAAACGCCGAGAAAGCCGCATACAAACCGAATCTCGACCGTTTATACGCAGAGTATCCGTGGACCAAGATCAAGGCGCACGGCACGGCGGTGGGATTGCCCTCCGACGACGACATGGGCAATTCCGAGGTCGGGCACAACGCCATCGGCGCCGGCCAGGTATACAGCCAGGGCGCGAAGCTGGTCAACGAATCCATCGAATCCGGCGACATGTTCCGCGCGAGCGGCTGGCAGGAGATCGCGGCAAACGTATTGGCAAACGATTCTACGCTGCACTTCATCGGCCTGTTCTCCGACGGCAACGTCCATTCTCATATCAACCACCTCAAGGCCATGATAAAGGAAGCCAAAGCCGAGGGGATCTCCCGCGTGCGCGTGCATATCCTGCTGGACGGCCGCGATGTGGGCGAAACGTCTGCGCTCGATTATGTGATCCCGTTCGAGGCGTTTTTAGCCGAACTCAGAGATCACAGTTTTGATGTCAAGATCGCCAGCGGCGGCGGCCGCATGTTCATTACCATGGACCGCTATAAAGCGGACTGGTCGATGGTAGAACGCGGCTGGAACACCCACGTGCTGGGCGAGGGCCGCACGTTCGCTTCGGCGCAGGAAGCCATCGAAACGTACCGCACCGAGACCGGCTGCATCGACCAGGATCTGCCGGCGTTCGTAATTGCCGATGAAAACGGCCCGGTGGGGCGGATCACCGACGGCGACAGCGTTGTCTTCTTTAACTTCCGCGGCGACCGTGCGCTGGAGATCAGCCAGGCATTCATTGACCCCGAGCTGAATACCTTCAACCGCCGCTATTTTCCGAAAGTCTGCTACGCGGGCATGCTCCAGTACGACGGCGACCTGAAACTGCCGCCGCGCTTCCTGGTAGAACCGCCGAAGATCTCCAACACCATGGGCGAGTTCCTGGCCAAGGCCGGGATCGACCAGCTGGCAGTGGCGGAGACCCAGAAATTCGGTCACGTGACGTATTTCTGGAACGGCGACCGCAGCGGCAAGTTCAGCGATGAACTTGAAACATATATCGAAGTAAAATCCGACGTCGTGCCTTTTGAACAGCGTCCCTGGATGAAAGCGGCGGAAGTCACGGACCGCATGATCGAAGAGCTGCGCACCGGCAAATACGGTTTTGCCCGGGTCAATTTCGCCAACGGCGACATGGTCGGCCACACCGGCAGCTTCGCGGCGGCGCGGGTGGCTATGGAGACCGTTGACCTCTGCCTCGGCCGGCTCCTGCCCGTGATCGATGAACTGGGCGGCATGGCGATCATTATCGCGGACCATGGCAACTGCGACGAAATGTACGAGATCAAGAAGGGAAAGGTCGTGCTGAACGCAGACGGCCGGCCGAAGGCCAAGACGTCGCATACGCTCAATCCCGTGCCGTGTATCTTCTATGACAATACGCCGGAACGCGGCAAGTATTACATCAAAGAAGGCAGTTTCGGTCTTTCCAATGTTGCCGCCAGCGCCGTAAAACTGCTGGGTTTGGAGCCGCCCGCCGGTTGGGACGAGAGCATCATCGAGTATAATTAATACGATGCTCCGGTCAGACCGCTTCACGCAGCGGTTCCGCTTCCGCGCCGGATTCTGAAATATGTGCTTGTACTTCCGCCGGTACTCTCGGTGCTTCCGTGGGTGCCGGCGGTGTTTCTGTACTTTCCGCGGCCGTTTCCGCCTGCATGAACGGATCGTCCGCCGGCCCGGCGGGCGCGGTATGATCCTGCGGTGCCGTGTTCCGCACCGGTATGTTGTCTCTGCTCTCCGACGGATACTCTTCGATGAGATTCATATCCAGGATCATCAGTATATCGCGCACTTTTATCGCTTCGGCGCGGGAAAAAGTGATTCCCTTGGTTGACCGCGTCATGTCTCTGTTCCAGTCGCGGATATCGAGTTTGTATTTGCCCGTGCCCCAGCGGGTAACTGTCATAACACGTTTCCAGCCGGTCGCTTCGTTTTCGCGCAGTACGGCGAGCGTGGCTTTAACATGCCTTTCAACGGGTTTGAATTCTGTATTGTCGTTTTTGGTATCCATACTTTTCTGACTCCTTTTTAGTTATTGCGTACCGTCTGCAGTCCGGCCCGGCAATACAAATGATACAGAAGCAATACGGAGTTGTAAACATATTTCCCGGGAAATGGCATATTCAGAAAAAACCGTCCGGATCGTATTCCGGACGGCTTTTTTCATATCAAAATCGGTTGATTTTTGGCAATTTAAAATCCTATGCTCAGGTAGGCAATTCGATCGTCGCGGGATCCGGATCATTTTCAAGGTTCGGCTCCGGGTCTGACCCCGTGCTTAGACCGGGATTGCGGCGGGAGGTGATGAACAATACCGTGGTGTACACTGCGAACAGCACGAAGAATATTGCCAGCGCGATCAGGCAACCTTTAAATGACTTTGCACTCATATTGAGCAGCAGGAGCAGCGGCGCCACCGCCAGCGTAGCGGGAAACTGCGAAAGAATAAATATACCGCTCGTAGGGGTAACGTAATCCGGGTCGATCTCACGGAGCAGGATCATGCCGTTGCTGGCGGTGCCGGTGAGGGTACCGAAATTGACCAGGAACGCTTCGTGTTCGAAACCTTTGAAGCAGCGGCGGCAGATCATACGCACATATAAAAGCGTAACGATCGCACCGACGGTGCAGAGGATAGCGATTATCCAGGCGTATTTTGCCACGACTTTGATGTCGATCGCCGCCACGCCCGCGATGATCATCATATCGAACGCGAAGCCGGAAATACGGTCCATCTGGTAGTTGTTGATGTATTTCTGCTTGACCACGCGGTGCTGCTCAAATTTGCGCATTACGACGCGGATCAGCGTTGCCGTTATGACGCCCCAGATGAAGTTGAAGCCCCAGGCGATGTCATTGAACAATTTGACACCGGTCCAGTCGGTC
Organism: Clostridia bacterium; assembly: GCA_017620915.1. GTDB lineage: Bacteria > Bacillota > Clostridia > UBA1212 > UBA1255 > UBA1255. The sequence goes on from JAFZSK010000092.1 coordinate 33,993, forward strand.
AATTTCGCGAAGAAGCACATTATACCGAAGGACAGCGCGTACGCCACCGCCACGAACGCCACCTGCACAGAGGTCTTGTCCACGGATTCGCAGTCGTCTATCTCATTATTGTCCTCGAAATCGCTGACCATGCGCACCCGCTCGGAACGGCGTTCCTGAATTGCCCCTTTGCGTTTATAAAAGTTGATATACAGCACGCCCACCACGGATGCTACGATAAATCCGATCGACGCGATTGTGAGTCCGAAACTTCCGCCGCCGTCAAATCCGTAGTCCGTGAAATTGATGTCCCAGGTGAGCGCGTTGCCCGGGCCCTGGCCGAAGCCCAGCGGCAATATCACGCCGGAATCGTAGAACAGCCCGGAACCCAGTTTAAAGAACAGGATCGAGATGCCCAGTCCTACCACCGCCTGCAGCATGTACGTGCCTCCGGTAAGCAGACCGTTCTGCACCGAACGCAGACCTTTCTTGCTGCTCTTGGCTTTTTCTACGGACTTCAGCGACATGGCGATGAAACCGACGCACAGCGCGTGATACGTGATTATCTGCATCAGCCGCGCGTCGATGAGCGCGAAGTCCAGCACATGTACGGTGAACAGATTCGCCAGGAAGAGCAACAGGCCGCCGATCAGCGCGCTGGGAATGAACGCTTTCCGGAGGAACGGAATGAGCCGCCGGAGTGCATTGCCGATGAGCAGCGCGATAAGCAGGAGCCCGATGTTGACCGCGACGCTCCAAACGGAAGCGTACTGTGTTAGATCAAACTTCCATAAGTTCATAAGCTATACCTCGAGATTGAAATATTTATCGGCGGCTTTTTCACGCATCGGCGTGTCCAGCCGGTTTAACAGGAATATGTATTTGAGCGGGTTGAAGCGCTTGCCGCCGCGGATGGTGTAATCGGTGCCGTCGCAGACGAAGGTGAGATTGCGGCCGGAGACAACGGAGGCGCTGCTGATCTTGTCCAGCGGAAACTCTTTATCTCCGCAAACGATCCGTCGGTCGTCAATGAACACGCGCCCTTTAGCCAGCAGCACGCGCGCCCTGAAGGGCTCGGAAATGAACAGTTTGGCGTCAGCGTCTTCAAAAATGATCTTATCCGGTTCGATGTGCATCTCCCGGATAACGTTTTTTTGATGGTTCCACCAGTCGATCATTCGGCTGAAGCAGAAACGCGGGTCTTCGGAATGCAGCTTCAGGTCTTCGCCGTATTCGACTTTCAGACCGCAATTTGCGCAGCTGATAAACTGCTTTTTAGAGGACAATGTTTCCAGCCCGCCGCATACGGGGCAGGCAAACAGCACGCGCTCCAGATATTCGGCGCGGTGTTTGCTCTTATATAAATTGCCGCTGTCACTGTCGTAAACGCGCAGATTGTCAACGATCTCCTTGAGCAGGGTGTCGTTGTCCATTTCGGCGTACTCTTCGGGTGTGATCACGCGCCGGATCGCGCCGCTGAACGGGCCGCGCCGGTTAGAACGTTTGAACCGGGGAGAGACGCCGCTGCCGCCGCGCATGTTGAACAGTACCAGCGTGGCTCCGGTCTTTTTAATAAACGGCGCGATGGTAGGGGAGATGAAATATTGAAATTCGGCATAGTAGCGGTTGCCTTCGATGAACAACAGCGCGGAACCGCCGTGTTTGAGCACATTGCTGATCTTAAGTGTGGAGCGGATGTCCACGACGCCCTTTTTTTTAGGGATCACGCCCAGTGATGAGAACAGTTTTGAACGGAATTTGCCGGCGAAGATGTTGTCGGTGGCGACCGGATATACGGGCCGGTTAAACGAGGGCAATATGCAGAACGGATCGGCGTCGGTCTGATGGTTGCTCAGCACCAGCACGCGCTCGCCTTTTTTGATCTTGTATTTGTCGCGGCAGCGGTAGCCGAGAAAGATGCGGGTATACAGGAAGGAAAGACCGCGGATGAGCCGGAAGGCAATACTATGGGATTTCCTGACAGGGTTCTTATCTTGCTTTTTATCTGGTTGTTTCATATATGTCCGGTTTATGTCCTTCGTTCGGCGGTCATCCTGACCGCGCTCGTCAATAAAATGATATCCTCTTTAATTATATAATAATCTATCCGCCGCGTCAATAATCCCCGTGTCTAATCTCCGTGTCTGACCCCTTGCTTAAACATGGCCCTTGAACACGGGTCTGTCCCCGTGTTCAACTTGATTTTGGCGGGCTTGTGTGGTATACTGATAAGAGCGGTGTTGACGCCGAAATCAGGTGTTTTGCTGCCGCTAAAACGGGCTCCGCTACGTCCGATCATCCAAGGAGAGACCGATGCCGCATTTTACGCTGTTATCATCGTTTTTTATGAATTATTCGTCAGCCGACTACTGGCTGGAAAAAATATTGTCCATTCCGGGCATGGTGCTGTTCTTTTCGTTCCGCGGCTTTTTCCAGGCCTGGGTCGCCAAAAAACTGGGCGATCATCTGCCGGAGCAAAACGGGTTCCTGACCATGAATCCCAAGGCGCATCTGGACCCGCTCGGTTTCATCATGCTGGTGCTGGTCGGATTCGGCTTCGGTAAACCAATGCAGTTCGACGGCCGCTTCTATAAGCATCCGAAGCGGGATGGGGCAATTCAGATATTGTCCGCGCCGGCAGCCGGTATCATACTGGCCTTCGCGGAATATACGGTCTATTATATTTTGCTGCTGATCGGTTTTTTCACCGGGATATTGTCAAATTCGATATACACCATAATTATGCAGATATTTGAGTTGGCATTTTGGATCTCTCTGACGCTGACTGTATTTCTGTTCCTGCCGCTGCCCGGCTTCGATTCATACCGCCTGATCGTAAACTTCCTGCCGTATAAGACCTATCGCAAACTGTATAACATTGAAAAATACAGCATGTGGATCTTTCTGGGTTTCATACTGCTGCTGCGGCTGCCGGTCATAGGTGATTTTCTCTCCAAATATCTGATTGAAATACCGGTCAGTGCCCTGGCGTGGCTCGTGACCAGACCGCACACATTGATATATTGGCTGTTATCCAGGTGACGAAATGAGCAGAAGCGCAAAGATCCTCTGTATTGTATTTGGAATAATAATTGCCGCCGGACTGCTGTACGCGGTATTGACATTTATACCGGACTACCGCACTGAGTCCCGGACTTTCCGGCCGCTTGATCTACGCGTGAACTACCGCGACGACCCGGTGGGAACCGACCTGCGCGAACTTACATTCAGCTGGCGGTCCGAATCGGAAACGAACGGCATGTTCCAGTCCGCCTACCGCATAGTAGTGAGCGAGCGGCCGGACATGAAGAAATCATACTGGGACAGCGGCAAAGTCAGTTCAGACTTATCCGCATGTGTTGCGTACGGCGGTCGGATGCTGCAGCCGGAGACAAAATATTACTGGCAGGTCACCGTATGGGATCAGAATGACGAATACCGGGCCAGCGAAGAGATAGGCAGTTTCGAGACCTGCGCCGACAGCGCCAAGCTGGAAAAGGCACAGTTCATCGCCGAATATGAAGAATCCGAGGATGTTAAAGAATACACGATAGAGTTTGACGCTTCGATCCGGTCGGAGGCGCTGGGACTGATGCTGGACGCCCGAAACGATTCGGATTATCTGTTGTGGCAGTTCAATATCGTAGAGCACGGACGGCTGTATCTGCGCAAGCATGTGTTCTCCGGCGGCGGGTATACGCTGGAGGAAGTGGATATTTCCAACAAATGCGGCGGCGAGATCGGATACGGCGATACATTTCACGTTGCCGTTAAGTCCGACATGGATGACGTGGTAACGTACGTCAACGGTAACGTCATTGACACTACGCCCCGCACCCAGGACGCTCCCGGCGGTTTCGGCTTCCGGCAGGCGGGTTATGAAAAAGCTGTCGTGGATGGACTGGTGACCACGGTCCGTTTTGCGGACGGCTCTCAGAAGACTATTGCTTATAATTATGAACAGGCAGAGAAACCGTTCAGTTTTGACTCAGAAGGCAGCAGCCTTGTTTTGAGTACAAACGGCGGCGAGCATCATTCGTATGTTTCACTGGTCTCCGGCAGAAGTACTGACAAAAGCGGCGCCGTCATGTTCCGCAAAAGTTTTGAGACCCGGTACGCGCCGGAGGATATCGTCTGTGCCCGCGTATACACGACCGCGCTGGGCAACTTCAACCTGTTCATCAACGGCGTGCGCGTAGGTACCGACGAATTGAAACCCGGCTGGACCGATTATCGCAACCGCGCGCAGTATTTTTCTTACGATGTGACCGAACTTGTGCGTCAAAAGGACAATACGCTCTGCGCCTGGGTCACTTCCGGCTGGTGGAACGGCGCCGTGTCCTTTGGAACCTACGGGAACCTTGATAACGCGTTCCTGATGCGGCTGGTCATCGAGTACAAAAACGGCCGGACGCAGGAGATACTCACGGACAATACCTGGGAATGGAACCGCTCGCTGTCCCCGGTGCGGGAAGCGTCAATATATGACGGCGAGACGTACGACGCGGCGTTGACCGACGTTGCCCTTAATGCCGGCGGCAGCGATGCTGATTGGCACCGCGTGCGGATCTTTAAAGGGTTTGACGGCGTGTTGTCCCCGGCGGACGGCCCGGAGATCGCGGTGCGCGAGGAGTACACCCGCATGCCGGGATCCGTCACGATCTATAACGGCACCGAGGACAACGGCTCCGACTACGGCAAGATCAATATCATTTCGCAGCCCGAGCCTTGCGGCACGTTCACACTAAACGCCGGCGAGACCGCTGTGATCGATCTGGGGCAGAACATGGTAGGCTGGCCGCAATTCACGGTGGATGGTGCGAAAGGCACGCTGCTGACGCTGCGCTTCGGCGAGATGCTGAACGATTCCGGCAAAGCATCCCGGGGCAACGACGGCCCCGAAGGCTCTGTCTACACCGCCAACTATCGCAGCGCGCGCTCCACGAACAAGTATTATCTCGCCGGCGGCGGTCCGGAAACCTATCACACCGAGTACTCCTTCTACGGCTTCAGATACGTGTCGATCACTGCGTCGGATACCGTTACATTCACGGATTTCCGGGGCATGGTGGTGGGTTCGGTCAATGACGTCACCGGCGGCATCGTGACCTCCGA
>JAFZSK010000093.1 GCA_017620915.1 Clostridia bacterium
CGCACCAGTCCACGAAATAGTAGGCCGGATCCACGAGGCCGTTGTCCGAAAGATTTGCCGTCGCGATCTCCGCCTGACGCAGCGCCACGGGCCAGAGTTCGCGCACCAGCTCCGCGTCACCCTCGTACTCGTACAGGTCCCGCAGCGTGCCCGCGAAAAACAGCGCGTAATCGTGCAGGATCCAGGACTGGTTGCGCAGGATCGGTTCCTGGAAGATCGCCGAGCTCAAACAGCCGTCCGGGTGCGGGATGCCCGCGAACAGGTAGAGGCAGCGGCGGACCAGGGCGGTGTTGCCGTAGGTGTAATAGTTGGCTTTCGCCTGCAGGTACAGGTCGCCCAGCCAGAGCCGCCGGTCGCGCTTGGGGCCGTCTTCGAATACCGACTGCATGCAGTTTTTCAGCGTGCGGCAGCCCGTTGCATCGATCCGGCGCATGAAGTCGCCCGTATCTTCAGGGAGCGGGAGCAGTTTGCTCTCATCGGCAGACGTCACGCCGCGGACAACGCACGACGTCACCCGCACCGTATACTCCGTGTTGGCGGGAAACGTGATGCGCACGTACCGGAAGGCGTAACGGCGCGGCAATACGATCGGCGCGTACGGGTCGTCCATATACACCGTGGCGCGCTGGAGCCAGGAAGAGGCCAGGCCGCCGGTGTACGGGCGCGGGTCGTACTCGCACAGATCTTCCGCGAATTCAAACACTACTTCCAGCGGCGAACCGGGCGTGCCGCTGGGCTCCACGGTCAACGTCAGATACCCCACTATATGCGTGCTGAAGTCCAGCGTGAAGCATTTGCCGGAGCGGAGGGCGTTGTCCGTGGGCAACGTAGCCGGTTCAGGCAGATACTCCGTCTCGTAGAATTCGGGATATAGCGCTTTCGCCTTATCCAGGAAGCGTTCGCTCCCCTCGTACAGTCCGCCAATCATGCTCATTTGCCTCCCTTTTTCTTGCGCGTCGATATCACGCCGATGGCCGCGCCCACGGCCGCGAGCGCCGCTGCGCCGGCGGCGGCCGCCGCGATCCAGACCGATTTGTTATTGCCGCTGCGGTCTTTGTTTTTTGCGTTGTCGTCCTCCGAAGGCCGCTCGGGCGCTTTGCCCGCGGCCAGCTGGTACTTGTAGCGGCCTTCCGGCGCCACGTCTCCGTTCTCATAGAAGTCGAGGATGTCGCCGTCAACCTGCATATTGTCCGACCACTTGAAATTCAGCACAAATTCGTCGGCGTGTGCCAGGCCCAGCAGCGCGCGGGGCACGGCAATCTGGAGCGTATTGCCCGAGACGCTGTACGTCACTTCGCCCGCGGCCTCCCAGTTCCAGCCGCCCGTGGAAGCCTCCAGCAGCGCGTGAGTCGCGTCGGCAGGAGTATTACGGTTGATGATGTACTGGAAGCTCTCCCAGTCGCCTTTCGTCTGCGGTGCGATGCCATTCATGCTTTCTACCTCCAGCAAGAGCCGCATCCAGGCGGGATCGGTGTACGGAGTGAGCGGCTCTGCGGTCTGGACCATGAAGTAGATATTGTCCGCGTCGAACGTCGCTTTGGAAAGGACAATATCGTTGCGGCCGGTATCGTTGGTATATTTAAACGGCTTGTTGGTCTCGTTGTTTATGTAGCCGCGGGCGTTGCGGTCAAAGGTGTCGCCGGTGTAGGTCTCGTATACGTTGTCGACCTGCTCCCAGCCCGCGCCGGTGCTGATGTCAATGGTCGCCGGCTCGCACAATTGCGCGGCGGAGGTGCCTTTGTAGCGGCGGATGTAGTTGACCAGCAGATAGTAGTAGTGGTCCTTGAGATCGCCCCGGGAAGGTTCGATGTCGCGGCTGTATTCGTCGCTGAAGTTGTCCGGGAACGCGTTCTCCACGCCCCAAAAGTCCTGGAACCGCCCCGCGACCCATTCGTTCCAGCCGGTGACCCAGATGAACTCGGGGTCAACTTCCAGCGCGTACTCCCACTGCGTACTGAAGTATTTGCCGTACAGCTTCGCGTTCTCGCGGTCGTCGACCTGACCTTTCACCGGGTCGTAATGCCGCCCGAACACCTGGAATTTCGGGTTGTTCATGGCGGTGAGGTGGGTCTCTGCGCACCAGTTGTGGGCAATGGCCACCGCCACTTGCTCGGGGGTGCCGTCGGGGTTGCAGTTGATCAGCTGCGGGTACACAGAGATCCAGTTCCAGAGCTGGTAGGATTCCTTGACCTCAGGCTGGATCGCGCCCATGACCACCGGCGTGCCGTCTTCGTTCTGGACCTGGATGTTGTCCGCCGACTGGGAGTGGTTGATCACACGGAAATTGAAGAATTCGAGGATCTCCGCGTCCAGCTTGTTTTTAGAGTTCAACTGGCCCGGGTAGCCCACGATCAGCGGCTTGCCTTTCCAGTAGAACCACAGATCCTGATACAGTCCCGCACCGTACAGCCGGTTGTATATCTCGCGCAGCTGCACCGCCACGTCACTGTAGTCGAACATCGGAAGCATGAAGGAGATCTTGGGGGTGTTGACGCCGTCCGCCCGGGCTTTGGACCAGACTTTGCACAGCGTCAATGCGTCGTCAATAAACGTCATCGTGCCGTTGGTGTTGTCAAAAAACACTGCGTCCACGCCCGCGTCCGCCAGCAGCTCCGCCTGCTTCCGCAGCACCCATTCGTCGTCGGAACGGTAGTAGCCCCAGATGGGTTCGTTCCAGAAATACGCGCCGGCACTGCCCCAGAGCGGGCTGGTGAAGTCGTTCTGGATCTCGGGATGCTCCCGGAGGATCGAGGTGATGTTGCGCGTGCCCAGGGCGCTGTTGCTGGAGTGCCAGGTGTGGAAGAACAGGCCAACGGTCTTGCCTTCGCGGCGGGTGTCGGTGTAGCTGTTGTCCACTGTCCGCCCCAGCCCGTCGGTGACTACCCAAGTGTCCGCGGACCGCACGAATTTCATTTCATTGTCGGATACCGGCAGGAGTTCGCCCGCGCCTTCCGCCCACACGACACTGACGGCGGCGGTACGGTCCTTCACGGCCGAACTGTTGAAGTACGTCCGCACTTTGTCACTGCCGCCGGGCACGAGGCCGATGACGATGCCGATCTTGGCTTCGCCCATGTACAGCACGTATTCCCCGGCTGCCGCGGGCGCTTTGGTGCCGCCGGCGGTGAGATCAAACTCGATGGTCGCACCGGTCTCCAGCCGGGTGTACGTCTGCTCCGCCAGCACTTCGCCGCGCAGCGTTTCGCCGATGCTGCCGGCCCAGCGGTACAGCCGCGTATAGAAAACATCTTCTTTGCTGGAAGACACCGATTTGCTGATATATATCTGCAGCGCGCGGATCGGCGCGGATACGCTGAACTGGACTTCGATATCGTTGTTCAGCAGCTTGAGCTGCTCGTATTTTTTGGTCTCGACCGCGGTGTCAAACAGCGCGGTAGTATCGTCTTCCGCCATGAGCATGGTCCCTCCCGTCAGGCAAGTCGTCAACATTCCGCACACCAGCGCGGCGCATATGATTCGGATCAGATTTTTCATTTTGTCGTGCCCTCCTTCTCCGCCGGCAGATAGCCGTTCTCGATCGCTTCGTCCACCATTTTCAGCACGTCCGGCCACAACGCGGGAATGCCGGTGCGGATCGGATCCAGCCGCCGCAGCAGGTCAGCGCGCTTCACCGGCGCGAGATGCCAGGTATGGCCGTCCGTGTGGAAGTTCAGTATAAAGGGCTGCAGGCGGTCAATTGCCGCCGCGAACCAGCCTTCGGGCGTTGACGGCGCGTCGAATTCTTCCCACAGCGTGCGGTATTCATTGCCCTGTTCCGCCGGGAGCAGCGCGAACAACCGGTCCGCCGCCTGCCGTTCCCGCTCCGCTTTATCGAGATTGCCCGCGGCGTCGTAGCAGAAGGTGTCGCCGGCGTACACTTCCACCAGGTCGTGGACCAGGCACAGTTTCAGCACGGTCAGCATGTCCAGCGTTTCAGGCGCGTACTCCGCCAGCACCAGCGCGAACATCGCCATGTGCCACGAGTGCGCGGCGTCGTCTTCCTGCCGGCTGCGGTCAATGACCACGTTCCGCCGGTACACGGTCTTCATGCGGTCAATTTCGGTGAGAAATGCCAGTTGCTGCTTTAGTCTATCCATTTTGTCCTCCTGTTCAGCGTTCTCATTTTTTGCGCCGGCGGCGCTTTTTCAACACCGCCGCCAGCACGGCTGCGGCACAGAACACCAGCGCGGCGCCGGACAACGCCAGCCCGGGCAGCGCGCCTTTAGCCCGGTAGCGGATCTCGACCGTTTTGGTGCCTGCCGGGATCTCCGCCGTGAGCAGGCCTTCCAGGAGCGCGGAGGTCTTGACCTTGCGGCCGTCCGCTTTTACGGTCCAGCCCGCGTTGTACGGGACCTGGATGAGCATTGTCCCCCCGCCCGCCGCGGCCTCCGGGAGCGTGCCTTTAATATATCCGCTGCCGAATTTCGTGATGTTAAGTGCGCGCGTTTTCATGGCGTCCGTCTGTTCTTTTAGGACCTTAGTGTCAAGTACGTAGAACAGATTGTCCTGGGTGTACAGCGCGCCGGAAGTGAGTTCGAATTCGAGGACCGCTTTTTCGCCGGGGGCGTATTGACCGATGCGCTGGATGCAGTTCGTTTCGCCGCGGTACAGCGTGAGCTCCTCGCCCGGCTTGCCGTCCTGAATGACGCGCAGCGTGGTGTCGTTGTTGCGGTTGCGGCCGAGGTACGCGTACAGCACGCCGCCTTCGGGCAGCTCTACTTCATAGGTGACAATGCCGTTACGGCCGCGGTAAATGGTGTCATTCTCGCTGTCCTGATACGCGCCGGCGGACAATTTGATCGTGATCTGCCCGCTGCCCAGCCGGTACAGCACGTTTTTGTCGACGCCCGAAAGTGTTTTGAGCAGATTGTTCTGGGAGTCGAGGCAGTTGTAGCCCCACTTCAGTTCCGGCACGCTGCCGCCGATGAGGAACGGCGCGGTGACCGCGAAGTCATTGACGTATACGCTGATATCGAAGGCGCCGGAAACGGTGTCCAGCAGCCGGTACTCGGCGGGCGGCGTGACGGAGCCCACTTCGATCTTGTACTCTTTATCCCACTCCGCGATGCCCGCGCCGTTAAGCATATAGCGGATGCCGAAAATGCTGTCCGTGGCCGCCGTAGCGCCGAAATTCAGGTTCCAGAGGTACGCGGCGGAATAGCCCAGGTTCTCCATGAAGCGGTTCACGCCGCGGTCGAAGGCGGAGCTGTAGTGTGCCACGGAGCGGTAGCCCTGCCCGATGGCTTCGTTGTAGCTGCGGGAGAAGTTCTGACCGATGCCGGCGAACCGGGTCTCTCCGGCGGCGGTGCGGTCGCGGTCGATCAGCGCCAGCACCCGGCTCATCTCTTCGCGGTACTCGGTGTACGCGGCGGAGGTCTCGTAGGTGTGGGCGTTGTCCAGCCCGAGCATCAGTTTTTTCCAGTGGTCTTTTTCCTCGTTCAAAGACAACGTCAACGCGAACACGCCCACGAGGCACAGCGCGGCGATACGGACAATAGTGCGTATCACCGGTTTGGGGCGCGGCGCCGGCGCCGGAGGTTCTTCCGGCTCTATGACGGCGCCGTTCCGGCAGCGTTTCGGCGCGGTGCGCACGATCAGCGCGCCCGCCATGAACAGTACGGACAACGCCGCGGTGAGTATGAACAGTTTGCGTATATTGCCCCCGTCCGGCACGTTTTCGGCCATCCGGCGGGCGGAGACGCAGAACGCCGCCATGCCGGCGATTGCCCCCGGATAATAGCCCGGACTCAGCCGCGCCGCCCCCATCGCGCCGCGGAACGCCAGCAGCACGCCGAAGCCGCACAGCACGAAGGTCCAGCGGTACGGGAACCAGTTGGGGTGCTGGAAGATGTGCCAGGCGTTGTCCAGCGGCGAATATACGGTGGAAAGCACGAGAAAGCCCAGTGTCAGCGCGGCGCCCAGTTTGGAGCGCAGCCTGGTCCGGCGGTCCGCGAAGAACGCGGGAAGCATCAGGAACGTGGCCGCCCCGGCATAAAGGAACGGCGCGCCGGTGTTGGTGATGTTGTCGTATTCGCCCGGGAACAGCTTGCGCACGAACTGCGTCAGATTGTAGTTCCAGTCGGAGGGGTACGTGCTGTTGTCGTATCCGATCTTGCCCTCGGTCAGCGAGAAATACGCCGGCAGCAGCAGCCACGCCGCTAACGCCGCCGCCAGCAGCACGCTCCCCGCGAACTTCAGCCCGCGCTGCACATAATACCATACCCGCAGTCCGGTGCCGGAGGTAAGTTCCGCTTTCGACGACCGGCGGTCAACGCAATAATACACGAAATACATTGCAGTAAATATGCCGCACATGTACGCAATGTAGTAGTTGGCAATGAATATATACGCAAGACTTGCCACGAGTCCCGCCATCCGGCCGCGGTCGATCAGTTCTTCGGTAAAAAACAGCAGCAGCGGCAATATGATCACGCCGTCCAGCCACATTACGCACATGGAATATACGCAGTTGTACGAGCACAACGCGTACAGCGCCGCAAACATCAAAACCAGGCCGCGGGAGGCAATGCCGCGGGTCAGTTCAGGCCGTGCGCCGCCGCCGCGGACCGGATCGCAGAGGGAGCCGCGCACAGTGAGCCGCCGGCGCACTCTTTCGAGGAAGATGGACATTGTCAGCCCGCATAGACCGATCTTGAACGCGGTCAGGAACGTCAGGCCCGCGGGCAGGTATTTGTCCGGGCACAGCACGGTGAGCCAGGAGATCGGACTGGAGCTGTAGTACGCGAACACGCCGGTGTAGTTGCTGCCCAGCACTTTGCCCCAGTTGAAATACAGGTCCGAGATCGAACGCACATGTTTGAGGCCCGCCAGAAATTCCACGTACTGCCCGGACATGTCCATGATGAGCAGCGACTTGCCGCCGAACGGCGCCATGCCGTACGACGCGAATATGCACAGCGCGGTCAACGCCGGCACGAAGAATGCCAGCAGCGGCACCAGCCAGCGTCCGATCTTTTCCGCCCGGGTACGCGTACTCATGCCGCACCTCCGTACAGCAGCGCGATCTGCCGGATGATCTCCGGGAACGCACCGTCGGACACCGTGGGCTCAACGACATGGCCGGCAATGGCCTTGAGCGCAGGGATCGCGTTGCCTACCGCGAAACTGTCGTCCGCCGCGCGGAACGCCGAAATGTCACCGTCGCAGTCGCCGACTACGATCAGCTTTTTCGCCCCGGTGAGGCGCTGTATGTACGCCGCGCCGGAGGCTTTGTCCACGCCGGGCGCCGTTAACTCAAAACAATTCCGCGAATTTGAAAGCAGATTCGCCCTGCCCCGGCACGCGCGCCGCGCCTCTTCGGGCACCCAGATCTCGGAGGGTTCCGCCTTGTACGCCACCAGTTTGTACACCGGTGAATCGATCCGCGAAAGCGCGCGGCGGAAGTCCGCCGGATCGTCCGTGTTGAAGCCGATGCGCAGTTTTTCGGACACGATGTCCGCTCGCCGGAGCGGCGTGGCGGCGATCAGATCCTCCAGGATCTCGGGATAATCCTCCGCCATCGGCGTCGTCTGAAGGATGTCTTTACGCTGAAAATCGAATATCATGGCGCCGTTCATGCAGCAGGCGGGCGCGTTGGGCGTGAACGGGAGGTTGCCCGCGCTGAGCCAGCGGCCGTCCCGGCCGGTGGAAAACGTGAACAGGCCGCCGCGGTCAATAAAATACTGTATTGCCTCCGCGTTCCCGGGGGCAATGCCGTGATGATACAGCGTGCCGTCAAAATCCGTGCACACGAGTATCCCGCTGAGATCCGGCTCTGTTCTGAAGTTGAAGTCGGTCAACATTCCCTTCCTCCCGCGCGACGCTCAAATTAAACAAAAACCATCGCTGTCACACGATGGTTGTAGAACTGGGATGGCAAGATTCGGACTTGCGAATGCCAGAGTCAAAGTCTGGTGCCTTACCGCTTGGCTACACCCCAACGGCTTCCCGGATTATACATAACAGAGGATGATTTGTCAATATTCACCTGAGCAAATGAGGCTCTATGGCCGGAGTAAATGTAAAAAGCGAAAAGGCAGGACAGTTTTGCCCGTTTGAGCCTTTCTGTCCTGCCTTTTCGGGAAAAAGCTTCTTAAGATCCGATCTGCAGTGTCAGCACGACACGGTGAACCGGCCGTCGTTGTCCACGTCCAGCCGGAGCACGTCGCCGGCGTCGAAGCGGTCGGAAAGTATTGCCCGCGCGATCACGGTCTCCACCTTTGCCTGCAGATAACGCTTGAGCGGCCGGGCGCCGTAGAGCGGGTCGTAGCCTTCGTCGATGATCTTGGCCTTCGCGGCATCGCTGATCTCCAGCGTCAGGGACTTGTCCTTGAGCCGGGTCTTCAGCGACGCGATCAGCAGTTCGATGATCTTGCCGATGTCCGCCTTGGTGAGTGGCTTGTAGAACACGATCTCATCCAGCCGGTTCAGGAACTCGGGACGGAAGGTACGGGTAAGCAGGGCGCTTACGCTGTCGCGGGCGCTTTGAGATATCTCGCCGTTCTCGTCGATGCCTTCAAGCAGGTAATCGGAGCCCAGGTTGCTGGTCATGATTATGATCGTGTTTTTAAAGTCGACCGTGCGGCCCTGGGAGTCGGTGATACGGCCGTCGTCCAGCACCTGCAGCAGGATGTTGAACACGTCCGGATGCGCCTTTTCGATCTCATCGAACAGCACTACCGAGTA
>JAFZSK010000094.1 GCA_017620915.1 Clostridia bacterium
CCAGGGCCACGTTCTGCCGGGTGTCCAAGAAAGCGCGCTTCTCCGCGTCGGTCAGGGGAGCGGGCTGTTCAGTGAAATACTTCTGCCAATTGCCGTCCGCGCAGACATCTTCCTCGTTCTGGTTGATGTAGCCGTCGATTACGTTGTCCCGGTCCGGCCGCCCGATATCCGGACGGAACGGCAGGTCCAAAACCTTTTCGTGCTGTCTCAGGAACCAGGTATCCGCCTTGGAACCCGCCAGCCGCGTGCAGTGGATGCGCGACTGCTGTCCCGCGCCGACGCCGATCGCCTGGCCGTCCACCGCGTAGCAGACCGAGTTGGACTGCGTGTATTTCAGCGTGATCAGCGACACGATCAGGTCGCGGGCGGCGGATTCGGGCAATTCTTTATTGGCGGTAACGATATTGTTCAGCAGCGCCAGGTCGATCTTGAAATTGTTGCGGCCCTGCGCGAACGTGATGCCGAACACTTGCTTGTGTTCCTGCGGATCCGGCACGTATTCGGGGTCAATTTTAACGATATTGTACGCACCCTTCCGCTTCGTGCGAAGGATCTCCAGCGCCTCGGGGCTGTAGCCGGGGGCAATCACGCCGTCCGACACTTCCCGCTTGATCATCTTTGCGGTGACGGCGTCGCACTCGTCCGAAAGCGCCACCCAGTCGCCGAAGGAACACATGCGGTCCGTGCCCCGGGCCCGCGCATACGCGCACGCCAGCGGCGAATCATCCAACCCTTCTATATCGTCTTCGAATACCGTCTTTTTCAACGTATCCGAAAGCGGGATGCCCACCGCCGCGGAAGTGGGGCTCACGTGTTTGAAAGACGTGGCCGCCGGCAATCCCAGCGCTTCTTTCAGTTCTTTGACCAGCTGCCAGGAGTTCAGCGCATCGAGAAAATTGATGTAGCCCGGGCGGCCGGAGAGGATCTCGATAGGCAGATCCGAGCCGTCGTGCATGTAGATCTCCGCAGGTTTCTGGTTGGGGTTGCAGCCGTATTTGAGTTCAAACCGTTTCATTGTCGTACGCGCTCCTTATATGTTTTTGTTGATGATGATGTCAGTGGGTCTGCCGCCTGCAAGGGGCACCGCGCGGACAAAGAGGGAAACTTTATTGTCAGCGTTGAGGTTCTCCCAGACGAGCCGCGCCAGTTCCTCCGCCGTGTCCGGGAGGGCAACTTCCTCCGGCTCCCCTTTGAAGGACGGGATCGGATCGCCGTCGCAGCGGTACGTGTGGATGAAGTGACCCACGCCCGCCTCCGGCTCGTAATCGAAGCAGAACCGGTTGCAGACATCCGGCGTGCCGTTGCTCTTCAGTATCGAAAGACTGTAGTCGAAAGAACCATCTTTATAGCGCACGATGCCGGAGATACGCGGCGTGTAGTTCGGCGCGTCCGGTTCAAACGTGCGGGTCGCCAGCGCGTTTTCGAACGCGCGCCGGTCCCCCGGCTCATCCATGATGAAATCGTATATCGTGTCGGTCTGGTTGCCGTTGGTGACGATATCCGCCTTCAGCTCCGCCGTATCTACGCGAAGGTACGGGTTGTATATGATCAGGCTGGGGTCAACGACCTTGGACTCGTCGTACGCCTTGGTCCGCATGCCACCGTCAAACGCTTCAAAGATGCGGTTGCGCGAGTTGACGCTGCGGCCCATGATGAAGTACGCGATCAGCGCGTTTTTGCCGCTTTGCGACTTGCCGATCACGATCCCGCGGCCCGGGTACGAATTTTCCGAAAGCAGTTTCTCAAGTTGGAATTCCGGCATAATAAAGACCTTCTTTCTGTTGTATCATGCTGTATTACTTTGTTTTCTTCTGTTCCGCGATGCCCGCGCAGACCTGCTCCAGCGCCGCCGGCAGCAGTTTCCACTCCGCTTCGCGCATCACGCGCTTCTGCAGTTTTTCCGGCGTGTCGCCTGCCCGGATCTTCACCGCTTTTTGCGCGATTATGCGGCCGCCGTCCGGGATCTCGTTGACGAAATGCACCGTGGCGCCGGTCACTTTTACTCCGTATTTCAATGCTTCTTCATGCACCTTGAGACCGTAGTAACCTTTGCCGCAGAAAGACGGGATCAGCGAGGGATGCACGTTGATGATCCGTTCCGGATGCCCCGCGGTAAAGTCCGCGGACAATATGCACATAAATCCCGCCAGCACGATCACTTCCGCGCCGCACCGGCCGAGGATCTCCTCGATCCCCGCTTCGAACGCGGCCTGGGAGCCCGCGGCTTTTTTGCTGACAACGAACGCCGGTATCCCCGCCTGTTTCGCCCGTTCGAGGGCATACGCGTCTTCCCGGCTGGAGATCACCGCGCACAGTTTTACATGGGGCAGCTTGCCCGCCTGCGCCGCGTCGATGATCGCCTGCAGATTTGTCCCGCCGCCTGATACCAGCACTGCCGTACCGATCGTATTGTCCGCCATACTTCCCTCCCGTGAGCGTTATTGGCCCCGCGTTCAGCGGATCACGATACGCTCTTCGCCGTTTGCAAACGCGATCTCGCCGATAACGTACGCGTCTTCGCCCTGCGCTTTCAGCAGCTCCAGCGCCTTTGTTTCCTGCCCGCGCGCCACGGTGACGCACATGCCTACGCCCATGTTGAACGTGTTGAACATATCGCGTTCGGAGATGCCGCCCGTGCGTGCGATCAGATCAAATATCGGCAGCACTTTCACCGCACTGCGGTCAATTACCGCGCACAGCCCCTCCGGCACAGACCGCGGGATATTTTCGTAAAAACCGCCGCCGGTAATGTGGGAAATGCCGCGAACGTCAACTTCCTCCAGCAGCTTCAGCACCGGTTTGACGTATATCTTCGTAGGTGTGAGCAGCGTGTCCAGTATGGAGCGTCCGCCCAGTTCCTCCCGCGGCGCACGCAGGCCGGCAAGCGTCTCCGCGTCATCGCGGCCGATGCCGAATATCTTGCGCACCAGCGAAAAGCCGTTGGAATGCACGCCGGAAGAAGGCAGCGCGATCAGCACGTCGCCGGGTTCGGTGCGGGAGTTCTGAATGATCTTAGGTTTGTCCACGATACCGGTAGCATAGCCCGCCAAGTCGTATTCATTCTCGGGATAAAACCCGGGCATCTCCGCGGTCTCGCCGCCGATCAGCGCGGCGCCGGACTGCACGCAACCTTCGCACACGCCTTTGACGATCTCCGCGATACGCTCGGGCACGTTTTTGCCGCAGGCAATATAATCCAGGAAAAACAGGGGCTTCGCGCCGCAGCAGATAATGTCTTTGAC
>JAFZSK010000095.1 GCA_017620915.1 Clostridia bacterium
CGGGGTTGACCGTCGCGGCGGAAGTTATATGCAGGATCCTGGCTCCGGAGTTCATATTGCTTGCCTGAAAACTTAAAATATGATAGAATACCTGCCGGGTGATAACCATGAGACAACTGACTGTAACCAGAAGGAAAAAGTTCGTCGCTTCACTGGCGAAGATATTGTTTTATATTGAAGATCCTGAGAACGGCGATACCGATATAACCGGCGTGCGTACGCGCAAACTGCTGGAATTAAAAAACGGCGATACGCAGAGCGTCGAGATCGGCGACAATGCCGCCCGTTTATTTGCAATTCCCGGTCTGGCTTCAAAAGACTGGTGCGTTGACGTTTATTGCATTCCGGAAGGGAAAGAAGATATTGAATTGACCGGTCAGAACAAATACAGCCCCGCTACCGGCAACGCGTTTCGCTTCGACGGCAATGACGAAGATCCTATAGCTAAAGATGTACGATCTAAAGGGAAGAAGCGCGGACTGCTGTTCTTGATCATCGCAATTCTAGTCGGAGTCCTGGTCGGTATACTTGTCCCATCGCGGATCAATATAATTAAATCCAAAACGTTCTCTAAAGACGGACTCAGCATAACCCTGGATACCAGTTTCAAAGAGGAACAACAGGAGCCGTTTCGTGCGGTATATTCGTCAGATAAACGCGGCATTGCTGTTATGACCTCCCATACCGAATTCCCATCCGGTTCCGGTGTATCGCTAGATGAATACTGTGAGATTCTGCTTGATCACGAAGGTCTTCCGTCCAACGCGCTGAAGACAGAAAGCGGTAAGTATTATTTTGAATTTGACGATACGGACACGAGCGGTAAAATAAACTATCACTATAAAGTTTATGTCTTGCAGGAATCGGACGACAGTTTCTGGATGGTCTTCTTTTCCTCGCTGAAAAGTAAAGCAGCCGCCAATGATTCTAAATATAAGAACTGGATCAATTCAGTTAAATTTGACTGATCGTTATGGCAGACACGCAAAAAAAGAACAGAATATTAACGCTGACCGCAGTGATCATCGCGGCGCTGCTGGCGCTTTCACTGTTTTGGTTCACGCAGCTGATATTGACGCGCGCTAATGAAACGGAGGACGAACCGGGATTCAGCGGGTCGGATGCGACTGTACAAGATAATACTCCATTGGAAGTATTGATGTCCCATTCGCCCGGCTTCTATGAATCGGGGATCATGCTGGAAATGTATGCGCCGGAAGGATATGACGTGCTTTACACAGTTACGCTCGCCACCGGTCGCAGCGTATCCGACGGACGTGTAACCCCCACCGGCGAGTCTTACATGTTTATCGGCGGACAGGATCCGGATCCGGACAATATCCGGGAAGATCTGCCTGAAGTTCTGAATGTCAATTTCTTTAACTCCTCGGACGCGCGCCTCGAGACGTTCCGCTATACCCAGCCGCTGGAACTTGTCAACAACGGCAACTTTACAGCGTTGTTCGTATCTGTAAAAGCCGCGCTGTATAAGGACGGCGTTGCGGTCACTCCCGTAAAGCTCTATTCTTATATTTTGGGCAGCCGCGACGGAGATAAATCTTTTTCCGACATATTCGGATCCATGGTGATCAACATCGTCATCGATGAAAAACTTTTATACGATTATGAGACCGGTATTTTTATAGGCGGTGTAACGTACGATAACGCGGTGGCGGCCGGCGTTGCCCTCGACCCCTGGACGCCGCGGAATTACAACCAGCGCGGCAAGGAATGGGAGCGGCTGGCGCATATTGACTTCTTCGAAAAAGACGGAACGCTGGTATATTCTACAGTTTGCGGTGTGCGTGTTGCCGGAGGTACCAGCCGCGGTGCTACTATCAAGTCGCTTAAACTTGTGGCGGACAGCGGATACGGCGGCGACAATCGCTTCAATTATCCGTTTTTTGACGGCGCGCGCGATATGAACGGCGTCAAGATCGAATCTTTTAAAAAGCTGGTGCTGCGCAACGCCCGCAACGATCTGGGCGGCAGCATGATCCGCGACCAGCTGGTGCATAAACTGGGCGGCGAGACCGGCGTGGCGTATCAGGAAGGCCGCAACGCAGTCGTATACATGAACGGCAAATATTACGCTCTGATGTGCCTGCACGAGTCGCTGGACGCGGATTATATGGAAGACCATTATTTCGTCAACAAAGACAATGTGGCATCCTTCCTGATCCGCTCCGATCAGTATCAGTTCCGTTATAAGCAGGAAAGCGGCACCGAAGAACAGAAAAAGTGTTTCTTCTCCGATATGAATTATTTGATATATAACGATTTCTCCGATGAGAGCGGCCTGGATCGTATCCGCGAAGTGATAGATGTTGAGGATTTCTGCCGGTATATGGCATTCCAGATCTTCATCGTCAACGAGGACTGGCCGCATAACAATGTTCTGGTGTGGCGCTATTACGGGCCGGAAAGTGATTCGGTCGTTGGTGCAGACGGCCGCTGGCGCTTTGTGCTGAAAGATATGGACTTCGGTCTGGTAGGACCCGAACGGGATACATTTGCTATGTGTCTGAACGACGGACTGTACAATAACGAACCGTGTCTGGGTCCGGTACTCAAAAATCTGCTAAAAAACAGTGAATTCCGCGGTATCTTCAGGCAGTGCGCATTAAATGTTGACGATGTGCTTAATTCCGAACATCTGCTTGAACGCATCCAGGAAGCGATCGACGAGATAGAACCGGATATGCATCTGTATGCGATATACAACGGAATGAGCGTTGACGGCTGGCTGTCGTATCTGGAAAACTTTAAAGTTTTTGCCCGGGAAAGACACGAAAAGTTCCTGAAATATCTGGATATTTATGTACCGGCAGGATGATGAGATGATCCGTTATATTGATACCCACGCACATTATGACGATGAACGGTTTGACGCGGACCGTTCACAGGTGATCGGCGGTCTGCTTGATCACGATGTGGCGTTGATCATTGACCCGGCAACGGATCTGAACTCTTCCCGCCGCGTGCTGGAACTCTCTGCAAATTACCCGAATTTCTATTGTGCGGTCGGCATCCACCCGCACCAGGCGGCAGAAGCGTCGGAATGTGATATCGAGGCGCTTTCGGTATTGTGCGATCCGTCTTCGCCCGGTGCGGATAAGATCGTGGCGATCGGGGAGACCGGACTGGATTATCATTACGACTTTTCGCCGCGGGACGTCCAGCTCGCTAATTTTCGCCGCAATATCCGGCTGGCGCTTAAGCACAATCTGCCGCTGATCGTGCATGACCGGGAAGCGCATCAGGATACGCTTACAGTACTTCGCGAAGAAAACGGGTTCGATACCCGGGTGCTGTACCATTGTTATTCCGGCAGTGCCGAATACGCAAAGGAATTGACGGAACTCGGCTGTTTCTTTTCTTTCGGCGGCGCGGTGACGTTTAAAAACGCTAAGAAATTTGAGGAGATCGTACACGCGATACCCATTGACCGTATCCTGCCGGAAACGGACTCTCCGTATATGGCTCCGGAACCGGTAAGAGGTACGCGCAACGATTCTTCAAATCTCAAATATATTTATCCGGTACTGGCCCGGCTGATGGGGCTCAGTATCGAGGAGACCGCGGCGGTATTCGCGGACAATACCGCGCGCTTTTTCGGGATCCGCGAGTTTGATTGAAGCCGGCAGCGGCGACAGTGCTGCTATTCCGGGATCGGAGGTTGACATACTATTATGGCAGACGGACCACTCTACCAAACGTTCGAAAATCCGTTCAAAAAGATTTTCACACCTGAAACCAAGAAAAAGCTGAAGAAGTTCATTCCGATCGCGCTGATCATAATCATAGCAATCATTGTGCTCTCGACCTGCTGGTACACAGTGGCCGAAAACGAGAACGCGGTAATTACCACATTCGGCAAGATAACTTCTGTAGTAGAAGATGCCGGAATTCATTTCCGTGCGCCGTTCGGAATACAGAAAGTGCACAAAGTCGAGGTTAAAGTCATTAAGAAAGTCGAGATCGGCTTCAAAACGCTGGAGAACGGACAGACGGTGTCCGTTGACAACGAAAGTAAGATGATCACCGGTGACTTTAATATTGTCAACGTCGATTTCTTTGTTGAATACCGTATCTCCAATCCGGTCAAATACCTGTTTGCCAGCGCCGCGCCGGAAGATATCCTCAAAAATCTGGTTCAGTCGCAGATCCGTACCGTGGTGGGCTCATATCAGGTAGACGACGTTTTCACGACCAAAAAAAGCACGATCCAGGGCGAGATCAGAGACGCGATATACAATGAACTGGATAAATACGATTTCGGCATTACGCTGGAAAGCGTAAAGATCCAGGATGCGGAAGCACCGAATCAGGAAGTGTCGCAGGCTTTCAAAGCGGTCGAGACCGCCAAGCAGGGCAAAGAGACCGCGATCAATGAAGCGGAAGCCTATAAAAAGTCTGAGATCCCCAAAGCGGAAGCGGAAGCGGACAAACTTCGTCAGAACGCACTTTACCGCAAACAGAACCGTATCAACGAAGCCAAAGAGCGTGTGGCAATGTTTGAGGCGATGTACAGCGAATACGAACTCAATCCTGAAATAACCAAGCAGCGTATGTATTATGAGATGCTGGAAGAAGTGCTCAAAGACGTAAAGCTGATAATAATCACCGACGAGGGCAGCGTACAGTCGCTGCTGCCGCTGGACAAACTGGCGTAAGGGAGGCAAAGGCAATGAAAAAATACCTGAAATTGTTGATAGCTATCCTGATTTTAATTGCCGTCATCGCGGTGTTCAAATCTTTCTACAGCGTGCAGGAAGATGAATACGCGCTGCTGATGCGGTTCGACAAAGTAATCGACGTCAAGTCGGAAGCCGGACTGCATATGAAGATACCGTTTATTGACAGCGTAAAAAAACTCAGAAAGAATGTTCAGCTGTACGACCTGCCGGTCTCTGATGTATTGACCTCGGACTCAAAAGCGATGAGCGTTGACAGCTATGTAATGTGGAAGATCTCGGAACCGTTGACATTCTACCGCACGCTGGGTAGCGACGCGGAGGCCCGGAGCCGCCTGGATGCGTCTACGTACAACTCGCTTAAGAACATTATCGGAACGCTGCCTCAGGATTCGATTATCCGGCTGGCGGACAGTGAAGGCAAAAACGACCTGAATAACCGCGTGTTTGAGCAGGTGCGCGAACTCACCAAGCCGTACGGCATCGAAGTCACCGACGTAAAGATCAAACGATTCGATCTGCCCAGTGAAAACGAATCGGCAGTATTTGAACGCATGATTGCGGAGCGCAACCGCATCAAACAATCGTATATCGCCGAAGGTCAGGCGGAAGCACAGAAGATACGCAACGATGTAGATAAGACAGTCAATATCATGGTCTCCGACGCACAGGCCGAGGCGGAGGCGATCGTGGCGGAAGGCGAACAGGAATACATGCGGCTGCTGGCGGAAGCATATGATACGCCGGAAAAGCAGGAATTCTACGCGTTTATCAAATCGCTGGATGCGGTCAAAGCATCGCTCAGAGCGACTGCCGGCGAGCAGGGGACAAATAAAGAAAAAACGATAGTACTCGGTCCGGATTCTGATCTGGCGCGCATCCTGAGCGGTGCCGGACTGACCGGAAGCGCGGCGGAAGATTGAACCGGCGAAAGGGGTATTTTTATGAAAAACCATTTTATCAGATTTTGGGTGACCATCCTGGCGATCTGTCTTTTAATGACATCGGTCTCTGTCGGCATAATGGCAGCGGAGCCGGAAGCGACTGAGGAGCCGGCGAACAAGACCGTTGACCTGTCGGGGGAGATCGAAGGAATGGCGATTGATCAGAGCGGCGATTATGACAGTCATGTCGGCTGTCAGTTCGTGATCGTTTCTCCGGCATTGTCCGTTGAAGTATGCTGCCCGACCTGGTCCCGGCCTAACGGTGGCTTTTTCACCTTTTCAATATATAAGTTCGATACGGACTACGATACTTCGTTAAAAGCGGCGCCGCTCAAGTCGATGCGGTACGAGGAGTTTGATGACAATCAGTGGCTCAAACTGGAATTCACCGAGACCGAACCGCTCGCTCCCGGCGAATACATTATCATTTTGAGTGAGCCCGAACCGGGCCTGCCCAGCGGTGTCTGGCTGGATAAGAGCTGCCCGCAGCAGCTGTGCTGGACTGACGGGGTCATTGACCCTAAACATTCGGTACGTTCGCGCGTCACTTTTGTCGGTCATCCGGAATCTTATTTCGGCACGCCGACGGAGCCCAAACCTGAGACCCGGGATGAGACTGAGGAACGGAGCACCGCACCTTATATGGATATGACTGTGTTCTTCAACGACCCGGACTGGAGCTATATTTTCGCCGAAACTTCCGCAGTCAGTTTTGATATAGACGAGATCATGGTGATCAACGTCATGCCTGCGGATGATCCGTGGATGATCATTAAGTTTGACGATATCTGCACAGAGCAGGGCGTTCTTGTAAGTAAATATCCGGTCATGAAAATGAAGGTGCGCCGCATGGACGATTCGGATCCAACGGCCGGCGAGATATTTTATCTGACTGACAAATCTCCTAACGCAAAGGCGGGCAACAGTGTACGCGTGGATTATCAAAATACTACCGACTGGCAATATGTTACCATCGATTTTTCGGCGGAAAAACGCTGTCGCGACTATCTGGTCGGTATCCGGTACGATCTGTATGATCACGCTCCGGAAGGCGGCGGGATGGAAGTAGAATGGATCACATTCTTCGAATCAGCGGAAGCGGCGGAGCAGTTCGACGGCGACTTTTCCAAGTATTTGCCCGAGCCTACTGAAACTCCGGAGCCTGCAAATACTCCGGGGGCAACGGACGCTCCCTTTGAACCCACCGCGGCGCCAACCCAGAACGGCGGCCAGGAAGGGAAGACTCCCGTCTCTTCGACAGTTGCTCCGACCGAAAAGCAAGATAACAAAAAACAGTTTCCGGTGGTGCCGGTGGTCATCGGGGCCTTGGTAATTGCCGCCGCTGCGGCCGCAGCGGTAGTATTGTCCGTACGCAAAAAGCGGAAACAGTGACGCGCGTATTGACAAATCAATGTTAAAAGTATAGAATCGAACAAACAATTCTTCAGGAGGTTATTGTATGAAGAAAATAATTGCACTGCTTATCGTAATGATGATGGCCGCTTCGCTGATCACCGTTTCTTTTGCGGAAGATCAGGAGAATCTGGTCGGCAACTTCAACCCGGAAAACACCAGTTCCGCACTCCAGATGTATAATCAGGACTTCGAGACGATTGGTTCCGTTTTTACTACCGTGGGCGAAACTACCCGCATCGCGTTTGTCTGCCCCAGCTGGTCGGACAATACCGGTTCCCTTACCGTAACGCTGTGGAAATGGGACACGGACTATAACACGACTATTGCCGCAGCTCCGGTCGCCGGGCCCACTCCGTTCGTGGATTTCGAAGACAACTCTGTGCTGGGTTTTGATTTCGATACTCCGATGCCTGCCGGTACTTATTATCTGCAGCTTTCCGATGCCGCTGATGACGATGTTGGTGTCTGGTCCGCGGAAGAGACTTATCCCGGACAGGCGGTGCTTAGAGACGGCGAATACATCAAGAAACTTTCGCTCCGCATGTACGTGGATTACGTCACCGAGCCCGAAGGTGCCCGCTACGGTGCACTGCCCAAATTCGAAGGCCCTAAGGATGAACTGGGCTGCGACGATCCGCTGCCTTACGAAGTTTACTTCAAAATGGCGGATTTCGACCTCAGCGACTGTGCTGCCGGCGATCAGGTCGAATTTGAACAGAATGAAGACGGTACACTGCACGTGTTCGTTCCCGAGGGAGCGTTCGACTGCAAATACGATCTCAAATTCGAGCTGTTCTTTGATGTAGATGATGAGATCTCCTGCAAAGATTACCCCTACGTGGCGATCAGACTTAAACTGAACAATATCGAAGACAATGCCGGCCCCGGCGAGATGTTTATGTACACCACTTCGATTTCCGGCGCGACCGGCGGTTATTCCACGGCGCTCAGATATGACTGGAAAAACGCTGACTGGCAGACCGTAGTGGCTGATCCCACCTCAAATGCTTCGTTCAAAAAGAATGCGCTGAATGATGACATCTGGCTCGGTTTCCGGTTTGACGTGCTGAACGGTACTCCCGCGACGGACGTGGAAATGGATATCGAATGGATCGCGTTCTTCGGTTCCGAAGAAGCGGCTCTTGCGTTCGACGGCGATTTCGCCAAGGCGTTCCCGGAGAAAGCTACCGCGGAGCCGGTCATAACAGAAGCGCCGGTAGTTACCGAAGCTCCTGTGGTCACCGAAGCTCCGAAGGCCACTGATGCTCCTAAAGCTACCGATGCGCCGAAGGCCACCGATGCTCCTAAAGATGATGACAACAAGGATAATACTGACCAGAAGAAGGACAATAAGACCACCTGGATCATTATCGGTGTTATCGCCGCTGTGGCGGTCGCAGCCATCGTTGCCGGCGTCGTGATCGCTAAGAGCAAGAAAAAGAAATAAGCTGTCGCTTGGCTTGAAATAGCTTGAATCGACCGGCCGGCAGATCGATCTGCCGGCCATTTTTTTCTTGCAATAATCCCGGAAGGCGTGCTATAATTTTATGAGAGCAGGTCTTCGCGGACCGCTCCCGGCTTTTTTGTATTTTGCTAAAAGGAGTATGGTAGTATGAGCGAAACAAAGCAAGAATCAAAAAACAATCTCAAGATCCTCGGAAGTGTACTCGATGCTGTGATCAAAAGAAACCCCAATGAACCGGAGTTTCATCAGGCAGTAACGGAAGTGCTCGAGACACTGGAGCCTGTGGCCGAGAAGCATCCCGAATGGGTCGCTGCTGGTATTTTTGACCGTATCGTTGAACCCGAACGGCAGATCATTTTCCGCGTGCCCTGGGTGGACGACAGCGGCAAAGTTCGCGTTAACCGCGGTTTCTGCGTGCAGTTCAACAGCGCTATCGGTCCGTATAAAGGCGGCATCCGTCTGCATCCGTCGGTCAATATAAGCATTATGAAGTTCCTGGGCTTCGAACAGATATTCAAAAACTCGCTCACCGGGCTCCCGATCGGCGGCGGCAAAGGCGGCAGCGACTTCGACCCGAAGGGCAAATCCGACGGTGAAGTAATGCGTTTCTGCCAGAGCTTTATGACAGAGCTGGCTAAACACATCGGAGCGGATACTGACGTACCCGCCGGCGATATCGGCACCGGTGCCCGTGAGATCGGCTACATGTTCGGTCAATACAAACGCCTCCGCAATGAATTCACCGGCGTTCTGACCGGCAAAGGACTCGAATGGGGCGGTTCGCTGGCCCGTACGCAGGCTACCGGTTACGGACTATGCTACTTCATGGAAGCGGCGATGAACGCTAAAGGCGACAGCTTCAAGGGCAAGACCGTAGTGGTTTCAGGTTCGGGCAACGTTGCCACCTACGCCGTAGAGAAAGCAACGCAGCTGGGCGCTAAGGTCGTTGCTATGTCCGACTCCGGCGGTTATATTTACGATCCCGCCGGTATTGACCTCGATGCGATCATAGAGATCAAGCAGGTCAAACGCGGCCGCATCAACGAATATCTGAATTACAGACCGGATGCTAAATACACTCCGGGCTGCAGCGGCATCTGGTCCATCAAATGCGACGTCGCGCTGCCGTGCGCCACGCAGAACGAGATCGACGGAGAGTCCGCAAAAATGCTCATCGCGAACGGCTGCAAGGCGGTAGGCGAGGGCGCGAACATGCCTTCCACTCCGGAAGCGATCGCCGAATTCCAGAACGCGGGCATCCTGTTTGGACCGGCCAAAGCGGCCAACGCCGGCGGTGTTGCCACCTCCGCGCTTGAAATGTCCCAGAACAGCATGCGCTATTCCTGGACCTTCGAGGAAGTTGACCATAAGCTGCACGACATCATGGTCAATATTTATAAAAATATCAGCAAAGCCGCTGCCGATTACGGCATGGAAGGCAACCTGGTAGCCGGCGCCAATATCGCGGGCTTCGAGAAAGTCGCCAAAGCCATGTACGCGCAGGGCATCGCATATTGATCGTTTAACTGTTCCGGGGCGCTCAGGCGTCGCGATCTGCAGCGCTCCGGTTTCCGCTACCGATCAACAATAATACGCAAAGGGGATACCAAATGTTTTATTCCGCACAGCATGTAAACAAATACGCCGCCACCGACCTGGAAGGCCTTATCAGCTTTTCCGAATCCCGCATACAGCTGCAGTTCGAGATGCTGCTCAGCGAGATCCATGTTGCCGACGTCAACTGCAACGAAAGCCTTACGGATATCGTGCTCATTACGGGGCCGTCTTCGTCCGGTAAGACCACTTTTTCTAAACTGCTGGCGGAAAAGCTCACTTTGGACGGCTACAACTGTACCGTTATTTCGCTG
The DNA here is from genome assembly GCA_017620915.1 of Clostridia bacterium. Taxonomy (GTDB): domain Bacteria; phylum Bacillota; class Clostridia; order UBA1212; family UBA1255; genus UBA1255. Next base: position 10,391 of record JAFZSK010000095.1, read on the forward strand.
GACAATTATTACCACGACCGCGATTATCTGATCGAGCAGTCCATCAAAGCCGGCCGCGTACCGGAAAACAAGATGGATCTGGACTTCGAATGCATCGAAGCTTTCAACGTAGAGCGTTTCAAAGCGGACATGTCCGAATATCTGGCGGGCAACGAAGTCACCATCCCTGAGTACGACTTCAATACCGGGCGCAGCCTGCCCGGAACGCGGGTATTGACGCCGACGCAAAAAGACATGATTATCGTAGAAGGCATACAGTCGCTCAATCCCTTGCTGATCGAAGGAATCGATTTTCACCGGGTATTCAGAGTATATATCTGCCCGTTCGATTATTATTCCGGCAGTTTTCACGGCGAATCGATCACCGTTAACCCGAAACAGATCCGCTTCATGCGCCGCGCGATCCGCGACAGCGTCCACCGCAATTCGCCGGTCACCATGACCATCGATATGTGGCAGAACGTACGCAAAGGTGAAGAAAAATACATAAAACCGATGAAACAATACGCGGATTTCTTCTTTAACTCGTCATATGAGTATGAGATCCTGTATTTGAAACATAAAATAATGCCGATGTATGAGGCGCTGAATGATGAAGATAAATACCGTTTTTCCCGTATCATAGCGCCGGAGAACCTCGAACCCTTTACCGGCGTCTCGAAACTCGAACTGCCCAAGGATTCGATCTTTAATGAGTTTTACATGGGGTGACAGAATAAACCGTAAACTGCCCCGGAGTGCGGCAAGTATAAGGAGGAAGATATATGGAAAGTTCCGGAACCATTTTCTTTTCGAAGATCAATGAGCGCCAGCGCCTTATCAAGAGCATCCTGAATGATGTTTACGACGCGTTGTCCGAAAAAGGCTACAATCCGATCAGCCAGCTGGTGGGATACGTGATGTCCGGCGACCCGACTTATATCACGAATCACAACGGCGCCCGTTCCAAGATCACGCGCATTGAGAGAGACGAGATCGTCGAAGAACTGTTCAACGTGTATATTGCCAACGAAGCGCGCAACAGGGGAGCGGGCACTTGAGCGACTGTCTGCTGGGTATTGACTACGGCGACAGCCGGACCGGTGTTTCTGTAGCATACGGCCGCGGACCCGCGCTTCCGCTGTGTGTGATCGATTCGTCCCGCGGGCGGCGCAGCACAGCTGCTGAAGTGGCGGGTATAGCCATTGACAGACATGCGTCAGTTCTGGTACTCGGACTTCCGGTCAATATGGACGGCAGTTGCGGCAAGCGTGTTGCCGCCACAGAAAAGTTCGCCCGGGTGCTTCGAGAAGAACTTGCGGCGCGCGGCGCTGTGACTGAAGTGACGTTCTGGGATGAACGGCTGACGTCAAAAACCGCTGAAGCGGAATTGCGCGGTATGAATTACGCGGGAGACCGTACCGGGGCCAGCGATCAGATCGCGGCCGCTATAATCCTTGAGAATTATATTGACCATTTAAACAGAGTTGCTGCCGCGGCGGAAACGCAAGGCACTGCTGATAACGGACAGGTTGTCCGGGAAGGATCATAATATGGACGATACAGTTAACGAGAAAATCGAAAATGTTGAAAATGAAGTTGCGGAAGCGTTGAATGAAACCGAGTCTGCATCAGGACAACTGGAAAAACTGGTGAACGATATCACCGCGTTGACCGCTGATACGGAGGCGCCGGCAGAGGAAGCTGCCGAAACAGCAGAGGAAAGTTCAGATTCACCCGACAGCGAAGATGACGGTTTTGAAGGCGTCAATCTGGTTTCGCTGTACGATGAAGAAGGCAACGAGTATTTCTTCGACCTGCTCGATTATGTGGATTACGACAATAAACTGTACGCAGTGCTGATCCCCGATGCCACGGAAAACGATTCCGACAGCGATGAAGTTGTGATAATGGAGACTTATTTCGAGGGCAATGAGCCGAACTTCGTGTTCGTTGACGATGAAGCGCTGGCGCAGAAGATCCTGGATGAATACACCGCCGGACAGAGCGAGGGCTGATACGGTTATGTTTGTTCCCGCATTTATCGATATCCATATGCACGGCGCTGCCGGACATGACGTCGGTACTACCGGCCGCGAAGGGCTGCACGCGATATGTGCGATGCTCGCCGAACATGGTACTGCCGGATTTTTGCCCACGCTGCCCGCGGTCTCATTTGAGGGCTCCCGGAAAGCGCTGGCCGTGATTTCAGGCGTAATGGCAGAACAGCGGGCGCTGATCGATGAGATAAATAAAGTTGAAAGTTGCGAAAAGCACAGATTGCCTGAAGCGCTGGTGCTGGGCGCGCATCTGGAAGGACCGTTCATGCTTAGCGCATATAAAGGTGCTCTGGATGAGAGCGTGTTCGTTGACGCCACTGTCGAAAACTGGGAAAAGCTTACTGGCGAATTTGCCGGTATCGTTAAACGTGTCACGCTGGATCCGCTGAGACCCGGAGCGCCTGAATTGATATCATATCTTGCGGCGCGAGGCGTCAGCGTTTCCTGCGGTCATACTGCCGCGGACGCGGATACCGTAAATAACGCATTCGAGGCGGGAGCCACTTCCGTTACCCATATTTTTAATGCCATGCCATCGCTGCATCACCGGGCTCCCGGTCCGGTGGGCGCCGCACTGGCGGACGACTATTCGTACGCCGAACTGATCACCGATTTTCTGCACGTCAATAAACTGGTCTGCAAAATGGTGATCAAATGCAAAACGCCTGATAAAGTGGCGGTTATCACGGATTCCTGCGAAGCGGCCGGTATGCCGGACGGAAAATATCAGCTCAGCGGCCGGGAGATACAAGTCGTCAACGGCGAAGCGCGCCTCGAAGACGGTCGTTTGGCCTCCAGTACCGTATTTATGGACCGCGAACGGCTGAATCTGCTTTCGCTGGGATTCGGGGAGCGGGACGTGGCAAAATTGACGCACTACACGCCTTTAAACGCCATCGGCGCGGATGCCGGTACCAGACAGCTGTTCTCACGGTTGTTCGCCAAAATCGGCGCTGACGGGCTTTCAGAAGGAACCTATTACATAAGAACTTAAACTAACACGGAGAAGCAGTTATGAGAATCGAGACCAAATGTGTTCAAAGCGGATATAAACCGGAAAACGGCCAGCCCCGGGTGCTGCCCATAGTGCAGAGCACCACGTTCAAATACGATTCGGCAGGGGATATGGGCGCGTTGTTTGACCTTTCCGCCGACGGCTTTTTCTATACGCGGCTGGCAAATCCCACAGTAGACGCCGTAGAAAAGAAGATAGCGGACCTGGAAGGCGGCGTACTGGCGGTAATGACCGCGTCCGGGCAGGCCGCCAGCACATATTCGATCCTCAATATCTGCAAAGCCGGCGACCATGTGGTCTGTTCCGCGGCGATCTACGGCGGCACGTTCAATCTGTTCAACAAAACGCTCCGAGATCTGGGTATCGATTTCACCTTCGTTTCTCCGGAGATAACCGCGGAGGAACTGGACGCGGCATTTAAGCCAAATACCAAATGTGTATTTGGAGAAACCATATCCAATCCGTCGCTAGATGTGCTGGACATCGAGCTTTTTGCCAACGCGGCACACGCGCACGGCGTACCGCTCATCGTGGACAATACATTCGCCACACCCGCCAACTGCCGTCCGTTCGAATTCGGTGCGGACATCGTGGCGCACTCTACCACTAAATATATGGACGGACATGCCTGCGCACTGGGCGGTGTGGTCGTTGACAGCGGCAATTTCGACTGGGAAGCCTCCGGAAAATTCCCGATGCTCACTACACCGGACGAATCATATCACGGAGTCACTTATACAAAAGCGTTCGGCCGCGCCGCTTACGCGGTCAAGATGCGCGCCCACATAATGCGGGATATCGGGGCAATGCAGAGCCCGCAGAACGCGTTCCTGCTCAATATAGGTCTGGAAACGCTCTGCCTGCGCATGGAGCGGCACTGCGCCAACGGAATGGCCGTCGCGCAATATCTCGAAAGCCGCATGAAAGACGGCAAGATCACCTGGGTCAACTATCCGGGCCTTCCGTCGTATAAAAACGCCGACCTGGTCAGCAAATACCTGCCGCACGGTTCCTGCGGCGTCATTTCGTTCGGTGTTGCCGGCGGCCGGGAAGGCGCGGTGCGCTTTATGGAAGGGCTGAAACTGGCTGCGATCGTGACGCATGTTGCCGACGCGCGCACCTGCGTACTGCATCCCGCCAGTACCACCCACCGCCAGCTCAGCGACCGCGAGCTTATTGAGTGCGGCGTAACTCCGGATCTGATCCGGTTTTCCGTGGGTATCGAAAACGCGGCGGATATTATTGAAGATATAGAATCGGCGCTCGCACAGATATAAACTCAATTTACAACGGAGCGTAAAAGTAATGGAAAACGATTTTCTAAAACTGATAAGAGATGCCGAAGCCGAAGCTGCGGACAAGATAGAAGCGGCAAAAAAAGAAGCGGCAGCAATAGAAAAAGACGGCGAACGCCGCGCGGCAGAACTCGCCTGCAAACAACAAGAAGAGGAGCTGGCGCGGCGGGAAGAACAATTGTCCGCGGCTAAGTATTCAATAAAGAAAAAATACGATAATCAGAAAGCACTTTTGACCGTGGAACTTGACGAAAAGCGCCGTGCCGCAGCGAAACGGCTCGATCAGGCCGCCGGGATAATAATCGAAAGGATCATTAACGACTGATGGCAGTTGCGGGGATGCGCCACATCAGCTGCATAGGGCTGATGCGGGATAAAGCAAAAATACTTGACATGCTTCAGAAGGAAGGCGCGGTGCATTTTGCCTCGCCGGCAGAAGCGGTATTGCCCAAAAACGACGTTGCAGAGGGTGAGATAAACGCGGAAACTGAAGATATTGTCATTCCCGAGCCCGAATCGTTGCTCTCGGACAATACTGCGTTTATTGCCCTCAACGAAAAACGCGCCAAACTGCAGAACTGCATCGAAGAACTGGCGCGCTATGACACCCGCAAGAAACATTTGTTCTCATTTCTTCGCCCGGTGAAAGCATCTGAAGTCGCGGAAGTTGATTCACGTGCGGATATCATACTTGCCGAGGCGGATAAGATCATTGTAACTGATGCCGCTATTAAAGACGCGGAAGCGGAGATCGCCCGGCTGGACTCGGAGATCCTGGCTATGTCACCCTGGGCTGCATTGCCATATGCGCCTTCAGAGTACGAAACTGCGCACACTGCCACCGATTTTCTGGCCGCGGGTTCCCGGAAAGAATATGAGGAGTTCAAAGCCGAATTTGCGAAATCGATCTCTCCGTCGGATATCTGTGTGCTGAATGAAGACAAAAACGGGGGAACGGTCAGTTTCGCCGTTACATATCTGAAACCGGAACGCGCGGCCGCCGAGAAATATTACAATTCCGCCCGCGTGACCCGGTTTGATTTCAGCGCTATGACCTATACGCCGGCTGCGCGGCTTGATGAATTGTCCGAATTGAAGCAGCAGAAGCAGAATGAGATCACGGAACTCACGGAAAACCGCAAAGCCGCCGCACAGCATCTTTCGGACTTTGAGATCCTTTATGATTCCCTCGGCATGCGCGTTCAGAAAATGCTGGCGGACGTGAATATATCCGATTCATCAGTAACATTCAACTTTGACGGCTGGGTACCCGCAAAGCAGGAGAAGAAGATCTCGGCGGCATTGACCGACGAGTTTATCTGCAATGTCGCCTTCCGCGATCCCGCGGAAGGCGAATTGCCTCCGACCAAACTGGAAAACGGCATCCTCGGCGGTTCTATAGAGCCGGTCGAATCCTTGTACAGCCTGCTCCAGTACGGTCAGCTGGACCCCTCGGCAATTGCAGCGTTCTTCTATGCGCTGTTCTTCGGATTTATGTTTTCGGACGCGGGTTACGGCATACTGCTGACTGTGGCGTGCGCGATCATACTGATCAAGTGCAAACTGAAAGCCTCGATGAAAAAATACATCTGGCTGTTCCTGTTTTCCGGCATTTCCACGATATTCTGGGGCGTGCTGTTCGGCAGCTGGTTCGGCAACGTGGTCCAGACCGTCACGCTGGGAAAATTCGCGCTGAAGCCGCTCTGGTTCGATCCGCAGGACAGCGTCAATACCGAACATTTCCTGGCTTTCACGCTGCTGCTGGGCGTTATCCACCTCTACACCGCGCTGGCAATGAAAGCTGCTAACCTGATCGCCAAAGGCAAGTGGCTCGACGCGATCTGCGACGTATTCTTCTGGTATATTTTCTATACCGGTGAGATCCTGTTCCTGCTGCCGTATATTCCGTATTACAAGGACACCGCGTTCTGCGCCAAAGCGCATCCGTACGCCGTGTATCTGCTGCTGGCGGGTTTCGTACTTATATTGTTTACGAAAGGGCGGAAGTCCAGGAATCCGTTCATCAAGCTGTTCGGCGGCATCACCTGCCTGTACTCGCTGGTGGACATGCTTTCGGACTGCCTGTCATACACACGTCTGATGGCGATGGGCCTCGCGACTTCAGTCATCATCAACGTATTTAACTCCATTGCCGCCTCCGCCGCCGGGCTGGATACCGCGGGCATCACGTTCCGGTTTATAATATTCATCGTGATATTCGTTGCGGCCAACCTGTTTAATTTCGCGATCAACGCTCTGGGCGCGTACGTCAACGCGTGCCGCCTCACATATATAGAATTTTTCGGCAAGTTTTACGAGGGCGACGGCAAAGAATATGATCCCTTGTGCTACAACACCGAATACATTACCGTAGAACCCGGAGACAGCGCTGACGAACTCGGCGCCGTTTCCTGACCACATATATTTCAGGAGGTATCGTTATGATCACAACACTGAATCTGCTGCTCGCTGAAGCCGCTGAGCTCCCGACCGCGGTCGACAACACGTCGAAGTTCTTCACCTGGGGCGGCACCGCCATCGCGCTGATCGGCGCACTGCTGGCGGTAGTACTCGCCGGAATAGGCTCGGGCCTGGCAGTCAAAAACGTGGCGTCCGCCGGATTGGGACTGCTGTCGGAAGATCCCAAGCAGTTCATGCCGGCGCTGGTGCTTTCGCTGCTGCCGTCCACGCAGGGTATTTACGGCTTCGTTATTGCCTTCATGATGCTGGGCAAAGTTACGACCGGAATGGCGTATGCCGACGGCTTCGCGCTGATGCTGGCCGGACTTCCGATAGGTGTCGTAGGCCTGTTGTCCGCTATCTGCCAGGGCAAAGTTGCCGCTGCCGGCATCCAGCTGGCCGCCAAGCAGCCCAAACACTGGTCGCGGGCAATGATCCTCACGCTGCTGGTCGAGATGTTCGCGCTGCTCAGCTTCATCATCTCCATCTTCATGGTCAACAGATGACGCGCCGGGAGGACTGGTCAACATGGCGGAAACCAACGGCGGCATCAACGCCATTATAGAGAAGATCCGCGAATACGCCGATGAGACCGCGTCCGGTCTTACCGGCGACAGCACTCGCAAGGCGGAGGCATGCGTGGCGGCCGCGCAGGAAACTGTGCGCGCTAAAGAAGCGCAGGAACTGGCCGCGCTGGAGGAGAGTGTTGCCGCACTGGCCGCGCAGGCAGAGACCGATTACGCCGCGATATACCGCGACCGCAATCTGGCGCTCAAGCAGGAAATGCTCGGAAAGACTTACAGCCGCAGCGTTGAACTGCTGGCTGCGCTCCCGTCGGACAAACGGCTGGATCTGTACCGCAAATGGCTGAAAAGGTACGGCGAAAACAGCGACTATCGTGTGATCCTGAATCAGGCGGACCGCGATGATTTCGGTGATATCCTTGCGGATGAAATGAGCCGTGGATTGTACCCCGGTCATCCGTCGCTGTCTTCGTACTGCGCTTCGATCGCCGGCGGACTGATCCTCGATTTTATCGATTCCAAAACGGATATCTCGTTTGAAGCGGTCGTTGAGGCACAGCGGGGTAAAAGCGAAGGCGAACTGATTAAAATACTGTTTGCGGAAGGCAACAAGTAATATGCGGCAGGATACTAATTACGCATACGCGGTAGGCAGAATAAGAGTGCTGGAGAAATCGCTGCTGAAGAACAGCGATTATGAGACGCTTATTGATGCTTCGGAGGAAAGCTTTGCGGCCATGCTGCCCGCAGGTAACGAAACGCGCTTTACCGACACTGTCCGCGAAGTGATGAAGTTCGCGCCGGAGCCGGAAGTTCTCAGTGTGTTTTTACTGCCTGCGGATTACGGCAACGCTAAAATCTGCGTAAAGAGCATTGCCGGCCGTTCCGAAGTCAGCGGCGATATGCCGGCACTGAGCCGCGGCGGCTCGCTCCCGCCCGAAATGATCTGGGACGCGGTGCGCACCGGACAACGCGGCAAACTCGATTCAGGCATGTTCCGCGCGATCATGCAGGCTGTTGAAGAACTTTCTGTTTCGGGCAGCGCGCGCAAAGCCGATATGATATTGGATCGCGTATGTTTCATAAATATGCGCGAACTTGTGAACAAAGGCTGCTATTTCACGCGGCGCTTTATGAACCGGTATCTGGATATCTACGCGGACTGGACGAATATCCTTACCGCCGAGCGTATTGCCGCCGGCGGCGGGGAGGAACAGCTGTTCAAAGCAGCGTATCTCCGCGGCAGCATCCCGGCTAAAGAGTTCGTTGACAACATTGCCGCCGGCAAACGAGCGTACGCAGGCACTCCGTATGCGGAGTATATTGACAGCCTCCGCAGCGGTATAAACGCGCTGCAGCCGGGGGACAACGCCGGTGACGAACGGATCGACAACGTGACGCTGGAGAAGATCGCCGATGTATTTATGGCGCAATTCCTGGCGGAGAACAATTCAGACCCTTACCGGATCAACGCGCTCACCGCGTATCTCGGCGCGCTGAAACTCGAAACTCAGAATCTGCGAATTATCACGGTCGGCCGCCGCAGCGGTACGAATAAAGACACGATACGCAGTCTGCTCAGACAGACCGGGCGCGCGTATTATAATTGATGATTAAACGGAGATCGAAACGGAAATGGCATACTCGATAGGTGTGATCGGAGACAGAGAAAGCGTGTTGTCCTTCAAGGCGGTAGGGCTGAAAGTATTCGAGTGCGAAACGCGCCCGGATGCGCTGAAAGCCCTGAAATCCGCCGCGGAAGACTGCGCGGTCATATTTGTCACCGAAAAAGTGTACGAGACGATCGCCGAAGAGATCAGAATTTACGATGACAAACCGCTTCCTGCCATTATCCCGTACCCCGGCACATCCGGAGGTACCGGTCTGGGCATGGAACTGCTAAACAGATCTGTGGAGAAGGCGGTCGGCAGCAATATACTGCAGAACTGACCGCTCATACAGAAAGGACGGAAAATAATGGTCAAGGGAATAATCACCAAGATTTCCGGACCGCTGGTCGTCGCATCCGGAATGCGCGCCGCCAGTATGTTCGATATGGTCAAGATAGGCGAGCTGGGATTGACCGGCGAGATCATCGAGATCCACGGCGACAAGGCATCAATACAGGTATATGAAGAGACCGCCGGGCTTCGGCCGGGCGAGGAAGTTATCTGCACCGGCCTGCCGCTGAGCGTCGAACTGGGCCCGGGCCTTATAAAGAGCATATTCGACGGCATTCAGCGCCCGCTGGAGGAAATGTACCGGATCCAGGGGTACAATATCAAACGCGGCCTGTCGCTGCCCGCCCTGGACCGTAAAAAAAAGTGGCATTTCAGTCCCGCGTGCAAAG
>JAFZSK010000096.1 GCA_017620915.1 Clostridia bacterium
GGAACTGGAACTGCTGCCGTTCTCGGCAATCCTGATGACGTACGAGTGCGGCATGCGCTTCCTGGGCGATTATATTGACGGCGACAATTATTTCGCCGTGGCCCGAAGCATGCACAATCTCGACCGCGCCCGCACCCAATTCCGTCTGGTGGCGGAAATGGAGCAGTATTTCGGTATCCACTGATGAAGCGGCGCCTTAAAGGCCAACTGCATAACGTCATTTTTTACACCGTATTCGCCCTGGCTACGGTGTTTTCTCTTTTGTATATATTTCTTATACCGCATCACGTAGAAGAGGTACGGGAGGCTGAACCGTCGTCGCTGGTATTTGCCACGCGCGCCCCTTTGACGCGTACTGCGCCGGTCTCTTCTTTGACTACGCCGGATCCGGACGTCAACGGACCCGCCGAAACACCCGCAACACCCTATCCGAGCGAACCGCCGGAATCGCCCACGGTCCCGGGCGCGACCGATCTTCCGGATGCGACCGGAGCGCCGGACGAAGACCCGGCCACCGATCCCGGGGGACCGACGCTGCCGATCCGTGATAAGCTGTTTTCCGACGGCGGACCGATCATTTCCGATGATTCATACGCGGATGATCATCTGGACGTGCGGATCCTGCGGTACCGCGAGTATGATACCGACATATATGTTGCCGACGTTTACGTTACTTCGGCGGAATACCTCCGTACCGGGTTCGCGCGGGACAAATACGGCCGGAACCTCCACGAGGTCACTTCTTCCATCGCAAAGCGCCACGGTGCTGTACTGGCGGTCAACGGCGATTATTACGGCGCGCGGGACCGCGGCTACGTTGTGCGCAACGGGGTTACGTACCGGAACCAGGTCTCCGACCGCGAAGCGCTGGCGGTGTTTGCCGACGGTTCGTTTCATATTTTCGAAGAGCGGAACGTCTCGCTGGACTCCCTAGAGCTCGCGGGGCTGTGGCAGACGTTTACTTTCGGGCCGGGACTGGTGACCGACGGAACACTTGCAGTAGACGAACAGTCGGAAGTGGAAGTGCACCTCGAAAGCAATCCGCGCACCGCCATCGCCGAGATCGAACCGCTTCACTATCTGTTCGTGGTATCTGACGGGCGCACTGATGAGAGCGAAGGCCTCACGCTGCTGCAGCTGGGCGAGTTTCTGAAGGCGCTCGGCGCCCGCAACGCGTACAACCTTGACGGCGGGGGCTCGTCAACGATGGTATTTATGGGGCGCGTGATCAACCAGCCTACTACCTACGGAGACAAGATCGCGGAGAGGAGCGTGAGCGACATTGTCTACGTCAGATGACAGTTCTAACGATCGCCGCGCGCCTGTCGCGGAAGCGCCCGCGTACCGCCCCGTGGGAGTGCTGGCGGGGTATATTGCCGCCGGCCTGTTTCTGCTGGTGTTCGGGCAAATATACGACCGCCTGAGCCACGGCGTCAATTGCGTTTACATGACCCTGGCGTTCCTGATCCCGCTCGTTATGGGTGGGCTGCCGTTCCTGTTCTTTATTATTGCCGGGAAGTCTGTTTACCCGGGCAAAGCCGCGCGCAGTCTGTACCGCTGGGCGTGTACATGCTTTTCCGGGGCCTCCGTGCTGGCGGGCGTCATCGTCATTTACGGCACCGATTCTCTGATACCGGTCTGGTATGCCGCCGCGGGCGGATTGTTACTGCTGGCCGCGGGCGTCGTGTATATAGCGGGCATATGGCGGCGCTTTTCCTGATTCCGTGAATGTCAAACGAAATTATCAGACAGGGACTGCTTCCTGAAGCGGCGGCATGAGGCATCTTGCCCAGTGCGCCGCGTCGCCCGTTCCGCGGCCGGGAACAACACGCTCGATGTGGTCGGCCGCTCCTTCTGACTCGTTCCGCGGCCGGATCTCGCCGGCCGCTCCGCATTCTTGCTCTTTTTTTCTGGCGCCTCTGATATAAAACCACCAGAAATTATCTGAATTTATCCAGAATCCGGAAGCGACGCAAAAATCGGGAAGCTGAGAGAAGGCGCCGGGTGGATAAAAATCGCAAAATCCCCAAAAAGTATCCAAACAAATTAGGACCGCTCGGAGCTGGCGACCGGCAAAAATCAGTCGGTAAACATTGGCATTCACGGAATCAGGAAAGACCCGTGCGCCGCGCAGATTGACAAAAACGCCCGGATAAGGTACAATCGCAGGCGGCGGGAACGGCGTTGACCTTCCCGGACCGGGAGCGAAAGCGATCATGGCAGGCGGCAAAAAAACTATCTCGACCAATAAAAAAGCGTATCACGATTATTTCGTGGAAGAGACTCTGGAATGCGGCATCGTGCTGGTAGGGACAGAGGTCAAATCGCTGCGCCGCGGCGGGGTCAATCTGAAGGACTCCTACGCCGTTATCCGGGACGGGGAGATGTTCATCAGCGGCATGCACATCGCGCCGTATGAACACGGCAACATCTTTAACCGCGACCCGCTGCGGGACCGCAAGCTCCTTTTGCACAAAAAAGAGATCAACCGGCTGCTGGGATATGTAAAGCAAAAAGGGTTGACGCTGGTGCCGCTGGAAATATACTTCTCGGGGTGCCGGATCAAGGTGCTGCTGGGCGTTGCCCGCGGCAAGAAAAATTACGATAAACGGGCGGACATCGCCGACAAAGAGACCGCCAGGGAGATCGACCGGCGGCTGAAGGGGGCGTTTGCGGAATGAACATTTTAAGCGTTGTTTTGCTCGGCGCACTGAACTGGCCGAAATGGATATTGATCGCGCTGGCGGTGGTATTCGGGTTGTTCGTGATCTCTACGATCACCGCCGCGATCCGGAGATGGAAGAACCGCGTTGCCAATAACCTTTTGGGCGGACTGAAATTGTCAGATATCAAAAAAGCCATTCAGGACGGACAGTCGGAAGCCGAGAACCCCACTCCGCGCACGCTGTTCGGCGCCACGTCGATATACCTGCCCAAAATACTGAACGATTTCCCGGATTTCCACCTGCCGGAAGCCAAAAATTCGCTGAACCTGCTGCTGAACGAATATCTGCAGATACGGTTCGGGCAGGCGGACAAATTCGTTGACAGCAACGCCGAACCCGATCTGGCGGCAATGGTGCCCCGGGCGGCCGCGCCCGCGGAACTGAGCGACATTGCCTTCCACGACTGTGCGATCCGCTCCTACATAAAAACCTCGGAGTATGCTACGATAACGTATATTGCCACCATCGGCTACACGGCGGGGGACAAACGTTATGAAGACCGATATCTGGTGGATTCCACGCTGAAGCTCTCGGAAATGGGCATACCGAAAAAACTGCTCATCTGCTCCCAGTGCGGCGGCGCGATCGATTCCACGGCGCTGAAATACTGCCCGTACTGCGGCAGCGGCATCGTATGGGATACCAAGCTGTCGTGGCGGTTCACCACGGTGGCACCGGCGTAAACAACGAAACAGTCAAAACAAAATAAAAGAAAAAGTAAGGAGTAACAAGTTATGGCAAACCGATTTATGCTTAATGAAACATCCTACCACGGCAAAGGCGCGATCCAGAATATCGTACCGGAAGTAAAGGCGAGAGGATTCCGTCACGCGCTGGTCTGCAGCGACGCGATGCTCGTGAAGGCGGGCGTGACCGCTAAAGTGACTGACCTGCTGGAAGCCGGCGGCGTGGACTACACGCTGTTCAGCGACATCAAACCCAATCCCACCATCGAGAACGTGCTCGCCGGCGTTGCCGCGGCCAAAGCCTGCGGAGCGGACTGCATTATTGCCATCGGCGGCGGCTCGTCCATGGACACTTCCAAAGCCGTAGGTATAATCATTACCAACCCCGAATTCGCGGACGTGCGCAGCCTGGAGGGCGTTGCCCCGACGAAACATCCGTGCCTGCCCATAATCGCGGTAGCCACCACGGCCGGTACCGCGGCGGAAGTCACCATCAACTACGTCATCACCGACGTGGAGAAGAAGCGCAAATTCGTGTGCGTAGACGTGCACGATATGCCGATCATCGCGATCGTTGATCCGGATATGATGGCGTCGATGCCCCGCAGCCTCAAGGCTTTCACCGGAATGGACGCGCTCACTCACGCCATCGAAGGCTACACCACCCGCGGCGCGTGGGAATTGTCCGATATGTTCCACATCAAAGCCATCGAGCTGATCGCGAAGTACCTGCGTCTGTCCGTCGCGGGCGATGAAAAGGGCGGGGAGCAGATGGCGCTGGCGCAGTACATCGCCGGCATGGGCTTCTCCAACGTCGGCCTCGGCATCGATCACGCTATGGCGCACACACTGAGCGCGTACTACGACGTGCCCCACGGCAAGGCCTGCGCGATGCTGCTGCCCATCAGCATGGAATTCAACAAAGAGTACAGCGGCGAAAAATACAGAGAGATCGCCCGGGTGTTCGGCGTAAAGGACGTGGACAAAATGTCTGCCGCCGAGTACCGTGACGCGGCGATCGCCGCCGTGAAGCAGCTTTCGACCGACGTGGGCATCCCGACGGTCTGTGAAGAGATCCGCAGGGAGGATCTGGACAACCTCGCCACCGACGCCCTCAATGACGCGTGCTATCCGGGCAACCCGCGGGAAGCCACCCATGCTCAGGGAGTGGAAATGTTCAGCAAGCTGATGAAATGACGTTTTAGTCTTTGCTAAAGCAGGACAAGATCGCTCCGACAGGGGGATCTTGTCCTGTTTTTTATGCAGAAACGAATAACGATCTGGCCGAATCAACCGGCAAACATTGATGACTTAAAAATTGCCATTGAAACGATCATGGCGATAATTACCAGCATCAGCGATATAAACAAAATCGCGAAAGAAAGAACGAACGGATCGCGCAGTTTTCCGCCTGTGAGTTCCAAGTGATACCGGCCGCCGAGCGATGAATCCACCAGAACCACCACGATAAACGCGAAAGCACAGAAAAGCGTAAAAGTATATATAAAATCACCGGATCCTAACAACGGCAAAATAAAATAGCAGGCGATAACGGCAGCGAACGCCGCGGAAAAACCGAAGTTCAGCCCGATGATCCAGTTCCGGGCGCGGCGCTTTTTTGATTCGTATGACGACCTGTCGCGGGCCGGACGCCCCTCTGTGAAAAATTTTCTCCACAAAACAAACAAGATCAGCAGCGGCAAGACTGTAAAAATGATCTTCGGCGCCAATTTTAAAAAAACTGACCAGTATTTAGATCCACTTTCATCGGTCTCAACATCAGCGGACAGCACGATAACCATCATCGCGATCAGTGCCGCAGAGAAAGGAATGAGGAATAACAATTCGAACCGTTTGAAATAATGCCGGCTTTCAGGATCATCCTGAACGGATTCCTGTACGTTGCTGACGCGGGCGTTGTCGACTGTATCGGCCGAAAGATGCAATTGCCCGTATTCATCCTGAAATCTGACTTCCAGTTCGGAATCATCGCTGATATCGCAGTCGGCTTCCCACAACGCGTATTCCGGGGATGAATACTCTTCGCCGAATACCGCCTTGCCGCCGAATACAAAGACACCGGCGATTTTAAGAGCGGCGTCCTCTACCTGTTTTTTGTCAAAAACTGCCCGGTTCTGCCGGATCGTCAAATGAAATGACCCGGGAACCGACAGTTCCGCACACGGAAATTGCCGATTTATGGAAGCAGTCTGTTCACCGGTCTCGGGTGCGAAAACGGTAACGATCAGAGTATTCTCAGATCCAAACGGCAGGGAGGCGCGGACAGTCAGTTTATGCATTTTCAGGCCTTGTCCGGACATAAATACGCTTCCAGCAGCCGATATGTGTTGGCCAGGCCGTCAACGTGCGTGCGCTCGTAGCCGTGGCTGGACAATGTGCCGGGTCCGATGGCGGCGTGCCGGATGTCGTGACCGGCGGTAACGCTCGCGTCTCCGTCCGTCCCGTAATGCGGCGTAAACGAATCCATTACATAATCCACACCGGCGCTGATCGCCGCACTGCGAAGCTCGTTAGTGAAGCCCCAGTGGTAGGGGAAGCGGGAGTCCTGCGCGAAGATCGAGACTTTGTGCTCATCGGAGTTCTGGACCGGTCCGGTCGGCGCGATATCCACCGACAGAATGTCCGTCGTGTCGTCCGGCAGGAACACGGTGCCGTGTCCGATCTCTTCATAAAACGCGAAATACGCATACACTTTGCGGTTCGGTTTAAGGCCTTCGTCGCGCAGCGCTTTCATAAACGTGAGCAGCACCGCGGCGCAGGCTTTATCGTCAATAAACCGCGATTTTACATAGCCGTTCTCCACCCGGAAGCGCGGTTCCAGCGCGATCATGTCGCCGGTGTCAATGCCCAGTTTTTTGACATCCCCGGCGCATTTTACGTCGGCGTCGATCACGACGCAAACGTTTTTGCGGAAGTCGGGGAGCGTTGTCCGCAGTTCCTCTTCGGTGACGTGGATCGAGTTGGGCGTGCGGCAGACGGCGCCGGTGAACACCTGTCCGTCCCGCGTATGGATGCGCACGTTTTCGGTGACGCAGTAGAACGGGTACAGGCCGCCGACGGGGGCAACATTGAGCGTGCCGTCCGCGTTGACGTAACGCACCATCAGCCCGATGTCGTCCAGATGCGCGGTGACGACCAGCGCGTTGCCCTCGCCGCCCAGTTCCGCGATCACGCCGCCTTTGTGAGTGACGGTATACTGATAGCCCATTTCGTCCAGCAGGCCGCACAGCAGGCGCTGCAGTTCTTCGTATTGACCGGTGGTGCTGTCAACGCCCACCAGCTTTTCAAACATATCCAGACAGTATTTTTCATCGAATTTCATGTAAAAACCTCCATTTTCGGGTCTGATCATTACCAGGTCACGCCGTCGCCGTAATAGTTCGGATGTTCCGGCATCTGAGTACCTTCGCGGTAGTATTTGATATCGTACTGTTTCATCTTGTTGCAGAAATCTTCGGCCGCCGAAGACGATTCGAAATACGTCCAGTCCAGTATCAGCGCCGCCGAACGGATCTGCAGCGAGGACTTTTCCACGTTGGCGAAGTGCTCTTCATCCGCGGCTTCCAGCGCTGCGTCCCAGAGCTTCGCAAATATTTCGTTCAGTTTTTTCGCTTCATCAGAGCCCCTCTTAACTCCGAAGATCGTGTCGACACCGTAGTAAATGCCCATATCGCCCTTTGCCGCCTGCTTTGAGGTGAGGTCGATATATTTGCGGATGTGCTTCCAGCCGGCGCCGTAGTAGCCCTCCAGAAAGTCGTCCATATACGCGAAATACTGCTCGCGACTCATGTCCGGATCCCACAAAAGCTTCGCCAGCAGGTACGCGCGGAGCTCGCCGAATTCGCCGGAGTACGACTGGTAGTTGCCCTGTTCGAACAGCCCGATGGCGTGGTGGTCCACGAAGAACCGCACATCGTCGTACAGCACGTACAGGTTGGGGAAGGGATTGACGTAGAACAGGAAGTCGGTGGTGTAGTCCCAGATGAACAGGTTGTTGCAGATCTTCGACCAGGCCTCGATGTCGGCCGCGAATTCTTTGTTGCGCTCGCAGTCGCCGTCCAGCGGATGGGAGAAACAGCATTCGATAGAGCAGAGGCGGATGATGACGTTGTCCGCGGGCTTCAGGTTTTTCGGCGCTTTGCGCGTGTAGCGGTAGGCGAGGGTGTCCACCAGCACGTCCGGAAACTCGTCTTTAATGTCGGCGGCAATACGGTTCACGAAGGTCAGCAGCGATCCCATCGGCGTGCCTTCCTGTTCGTCCAGCCGGCGGCAATTCTCGCATTGACACCCGAGCCCCTCCGGGAAGGAATCATTCTGCGAGACCGATACGATCTTCGCGTCCGGATTGTCCCTGAGGTAGGTGCGGACGTTCTCCAGCACACGCGCGTAAACTTCCGGGTCGGTGAGGCAGGGCTGTACGTCGGGTTCGTGGCTGGTGCCCGCCAGCGAGGGCAGGGAGTGCACGAACGGCCCCGCGTAGTGTATCGCCTCGCCGTAGCCCGCCATGCTGCGGTTCACGCCGCCGTTGAGTTTGAGTTTGGCCGCGAAGTGGTTGTCAAAAGTGTCATACCAGTACGTGTCGCGGTTCAGCAGCTTGGGCGAGAACGACACGTTCAGCGACGCGGGAACGTCAATATGGGCGGCCGGCTTCACGGTCTCGTATTTCGAGGAATAGAAGCGCCAGCCGATATAGTCTTCGAGGAAGGAGTACACGGCGTACATCGCGCCGGTCACCGTGTCGCCGGTCAGGTACAGATCGCCGCCGTCGAACAGCAGCGCGTAGCCGTGGTTGGTGAGTTTTGCCTGCGCGGCTTTGACTTTCTCTGTGTCAAAACGCGTTTTGCCCACGATCACGCGGTGCTTCGCCGCGGCCGCTTCGGGACTGCTGTCCGGCAGCGCGGACAGCTTTATGCCCGCGGCGTCGTCAATATACTTCACCAGATCCGCCACGATGTTTGCGGTGGTGGCGTTGTCCGCGCTGTCTTCGCTGTAAACGACGGTGTATTCGCCCGCGTCAACGCCGCCCAGTGTCAGTTTCTTCACTTTGTACCCTGTATCCATTTCGTCCTCCGTTTGCCGTGTGCCGCAGCCGGGCATGACCGTACACGCGCCCAGCGCTATAATGAGTGCCGCCGCGGTCAGCCACCGTATTGCCTTATTCCTGTTTTTCATGTTCTGATCCGAGCCTCCTGCTCCTGTCGCGGTCAATTATTGCAAATCGGAAGAAATATGTCAATAAGCTGTTGCAATCCGCGCGCGCAAAAGATATAATATATATTGCGGGAAGAGTATTCGCGCACAACGGTAAAACGGAACAGGAGGGCAAAAAATGAAATTGACAATACGCAAAATACTGGCGTTTATGTTGACCGTCGCCATGCTGGTGTCGCTGGTTACTATAAACGCGATAGCGGAGACGGAGACGACGCTCATATCCGAGGGTTTTGAAGGCGGCGAACTGCCGGAGGGCTGGACAACAGAGTCGGATACGTCGAACGCCTGGAAGGTCGGCACCGGTGATTACAGCACATCTACCGGCGCGAATTCTGGAAATTACAATGCATTAATTACACATGGCACGACCGGCACGAGCTCATACCTTGTTACTCCCGCGATCGACCTGAGCGGAAATACTAAAATGGCGAAACTCAGCTTTTGGTATATCAACCGCGCATGGTATAGCGATATTGACGAGTTCGGTGTTTACTACCGTGTCGGCGAAGGCGAGTGGCAGGAACTGTTTACGACTAAAGATGCTCATAGTGACTGGACGTCAGAAGCGTTGGCGCTCCCGGCCGCAGCCAATGCCGCGGGTGTTCAGCTCGGGTTTAAAATGACCGACGGTTATGGCTACGGGGTAGGACTTGACGATGTAGAACTCATTTTAACCGACGCGGTAACCAGAACTGTTAGTTATGACCCCAACGGAGGCACCGGCACGATGGAGCCCACGACCGGTTATGAAGGATTCACCGTTCAAGTCGCCGGGAACGGCTTCACCCCGCCGGAGGGCATGAGATTCTGGAAATGGAACACCCAGGCTGACGGTTCCGGGGATGATTACAAAGCGGGCGATTATATTAATCTTACAGGTAATATCACCCTCTATGCCCAATGGGCCGATGTTGCAAGTATATTTGAAGATTTTGAAACCGGTGAAATGCCGGAAGGCTGGACCACAGAAACGGAGTCGGCATCTCTTAACTGGACAGTAGGTACCGGTGATTACTATAGCAGTACCGGTTCACATTCGGGTAATTATAACGCAAAATATAAATCCGGGAACGGTAACGGATACGCTTCGTGGCTGATCACGCCGGTACTGGATCTGTCAGCAAAAAAATCCGGATCTCTCAGTTTCTGGATGATCAACCGTGCGTATAGCAGTTATGTTGACCATTTTGGTGTGTACTACCGCATTGACGGCGGAGAATGGGTAGAGCTGTTCTACACTGAAGAAGCGCATGCGAATTGGACGGAGATAAAGCTGTCTCTGCCGGGTGAGATTTTTGCGGAAGGTGTTGAGATCGGCTTCCTGGCGACGGATGAGTACGGCTACGGCGTGGGACTGGACGATATAGCGCTGATCACTTCCACCAAGCCGATGGCTGAGGCGGATATGTTCATTGTGACCGTTCCGGAAGGCATGCTGGTTTATGACGGAACGGATTACGCGGCGCAGGTCTCCGTCTCCGTAAAGAGCGAATACGAGGGACTTGTGGGTACTCCGGTCTTTGAGATCTGGAAAAGCGGCAGCAAGGTCACCGAAGCTGTCGACGCCGGCAATTATATCGTTAAAGTGATCGTTCCTGAAAGCGAGTCATACGCGGCGTCGGTATTGACGGATCCCGCGTGGCAGTTCAACGTCGCTTGCAGTGAATACTTCAACAACTTTGACGGAGAAGATCCGCTGGACGGCTGGACGCTGGTCGACAGTGACGGCGACGGACAAAACTGGTACGTTTACACGCCTAGCTCTGATGCCAATGTGTACTGCCATTCCGCTCCTTCGGTGCTGACTTCGGCATCCTTCTCCGGCAGCGCACTGGAGCCGGATAACTGGGCGATACTGCCGCCGATCTACATCAAAGACGGTGCTAAGCTCACTTTCTGGATCAAAGCGCAGGATACGAATTATCCCGAGGACCTGGTGACCGTTTATATAGGCGACAGCGCGGACATCAACCAGATGGTACAGATCGGCGATGAATATCCGGCTCCGGTCGATTATGAAAAAGTTGAGATCGACCTCAGCGCGTACAAGGACACCATTAAGTTTATTGCCCTGCGCCACAGCGAGTCGTATGACCTGTTCAGAGTCAACATTGATAATCTTCATGTCGGCACTCATGAACACGGCAATTATACGTACACTGCAGAAGATAATATCATCACCGCGCACTGCGGCAACGAAGGCTGCTACCTTCCCGAAGGTATCGATCTGATCCTCAACGCGCCTCCGCTTGACAGCTACAATTACGATGAACCGTATGTGGCCACATTGAGCGGATACGACGCGGAGATCTTCCCGGGCGAGGTTGTGATCCTCTATTCCGGCAGAGACGGTACCGAGTATGCCGAGAGCGCGACACCTCCTACGGAA
The DNA here is from genome assembly GCA_017620915.1 of Clostridia bacterium. GTDB lineage: Bacteria > Bacillota > Clostridia > UBA1212 > UBA1255 > UBA1255. Next base: position 11,037 of record JAFZSK010000096.1, read on the forward strand.
GTCGGCGATTACACCGTGACCGCGACGGTCTGCGGCGTGACCGCAACGTTGGATTATACTATTGTCAACTATACGATCACCGTCGATGATAATATCGAAGGCGGCACCGTGACAGTTGACCCTGATCAGGTCCTTTACGGTGATATAATTACTCTGACCGCTACACCTGATCCGGGCTACAAATTTGAGAAATTCCTTGTATATATCGGGGGCAATACTTCTGCTAACGAATTTACCAGTAACCCCGTTAGTTTGTACTATAACGTTGCATATGACTCGTTTGTCTCTGCGGTGTTTTCCGAATTGCCCAAGCCCGAGTTCGTCGCCCACAGCCTTGTGCTCAGCGGCCAGATCGGCGTGAAGTTCGGAATGGATCTTTCGGTACTGAGCGAGGAAGAGATCGCGGGCAGCTACATGACCTTCACCGTGAATGGCAAGAAGACCGTGGTCAACACCGCGGATGCCGTGATAGAAGACGATAAGTACGTATTTACCTGCTACGTCAACTCGCTGCAGATGGCGGAGGACATTGACGCGGTGTTCACGTACAACGACACTCTGACGGTGTCGGACATCTATTCGGTCGACAGCTACATCATGGCTGTTCTCCTGGAGGAAGAAAACTACACTCCGGAGACGGTGGCGCTGGTGAGCGCGCTTGCGGACTACGGTCACTACGCGCAGATCTTCCTTACCAAAGTGAACAACATTCCGGACGGCAAATACGCCGAGATGGATACGTATGTTTCGGACCTGTTTGATCTGGAAGAAGTCAGGGCCGAGGTGAATGACTACATGCTGGATCTGGACAAGGGCGACTCGGGAGTGCTCTCCGCACAGATGAGGCTCTCGCTGGATTCTGAGACGGCGCTCAGCATACGGTTCCAGGTCGAGAGCGGCACTGAACTGACGGCAAGCGCGACGTTCAATGGCAAGACCTTCACTGCCGAGAAATTCTCGGATGAATACTATGTCATCAAGATCACCGGCATCACTTCCGCACAGTTTGCGGACAACATCACCATCACCGGCAATGCGAACGGCGACTTTACCGTCAATGCTTCCGTGCTGGCGTACATCAACGCAGCGCTGAACGCTGAAACCGTGGACGCAGACGCGGCCAACGCAGTCTCCGCCCTCTACTACTACTATCTCAAAACTGTTGAATACAGGGAAGCGCAGTAACGCAATAGCGCACTAAAGCAAGGAGGATCCTGCCATGGAAAAATATGAACCTGCAGAACTGGAGATCATCTTCTATGTGGAAGATGTGGTCACGGCCAGCGAAGGCGGCGACACGGATACGCCCTGGTTGTGAGTTATTGTAACGGGCGTTGACCCGGTTAAAACTCTGCATTTCGCAGAATAGTCAGTCAAGCGGCAGGCAGCCGAAACGGTTGCCCGCCGCTTCTTTGTTTCTGGGTAAAATAATTTGCATTCTGCAGGCTGTCTGTGCTATAATATCAAGAATTCTTTCCGCCATTACCAGAGCGCGCTCTGTGTGCGCTGAATAGCGGGGAGGATGTTGACAGGTTTGGATCATAGACTGAAAGGAATTGACCTCATATGAGCGATGACAGAAAAATAAATGAATTGACCGAAGCCGCCGGCAGAAAGCGCATTTACAGCGCGATACAGCCGTCCGGGCAGTTGACGCTGGGCAACTACCTCGGCGCGCTCCGCAACTTCCCGAAGCTGCAGGACGAGTACGACTGTGTGTACTGCATCGCCAACATGCATTCGCTCACAGTGCGCCAGGACCCGGAGCTGCTGCGCGAACGGATCTACAATCTGCTGGCGCTGTACCTGGCGTGCGGACTGGACCCGGAAAAGAACGTGCTGTATCTGCAGTCGCAGGTGCATGAACACGCCGAACTCAGCTGGATCCTCAACTGCTACACGTACATCGGCGAGCTGTCCCGCATGACGCAGTTCAAGGACAAATCGGCGAAGCACGCGGACAATATCAACGCCGGCCTGTTTACGTACCCCGTGCTGATGGCGGCGGACATTCTGTTGTACCAGTCGGATTTCGTGCCCATCGGCCGCGATCAGAAGCAGCATCTGGAGATCGCGCGGGACGTTGCCGACCGTTTCAACAAGCTGTACGGGAAGACGTTCGTTGTCCCCGAGCCGCTCATTTCTAAGCAGGGCGCGAGGATCATGAGCCTGCAGGAGCCGGACAAGAAAATGTCCAAATCCGACACCAACGCAGGCAACTTCATCCTGATCACCGAAGCGCCGGAGACGATCCTGAAAAAGTTCAAGAAGGCGGTCACGGATTCGGAAGCGGAAGTGCGCTACGACGAGGAGAACAAGCCCGGTGTCAGCAACCTCATTAATATATACGGCGCCGTTAAAGAATTGACCACCGAGCAGGTCGAGGAGACGTTCCGCGGTGCGCGCTACGGCGAGTTTAAGATGGCCGTGGGGCAGGCAGTGGCGGAGACCCTCGCACCGGTGCGGGAGAAGTATGAAGCGCTCGTACAGGACCGGGCATATCTGGACAAAGTGCTGGCGGAAGGCCGGGAGAAGGCTACGGTAATTGCCGCTGCAACGCTCCGGGACGTGTACGAAAAAGTCGGGTTTGTGGTGTGATTTGACCCCTTAAAAACGCACCGCGCGGATCAGATGGCAGAAGAGCAGAGATTTCACGTAGTGTCCGAATATGAGCCCGCCGGAGATCAGCCCGAAGCGATAGAAGCGCTGGCCAGGGGGATCGAAGAGGGTGACGTGTGTCAGACGCTGCTGGGCGTTACCGGCAGCGGCAAAACGTACACTATGGCCAAAGTGATCGAAAAGGTGCAGCGGCCCACGCTGGTGCTGGCGCACAACAAAACGCTGGCGGCGCAGCTCTGCTCCGAATTCCGCGAGTTTTTCCCGGACAACGCCGTGGAATTCTTCGTGTCGTATTACGATTATTACCAGCCGGAAGCATATATTGCCGCCACCGACACGTACATCGAGAAGGATTCCAGCATCAACGACGAGATCGACCGGCTGCGGCATTCCGCCACCGCCGCGCTGCTGGAGCGGCGGGATGTTATAATCGTTGCCAGCGTGTCGTGTATATACGGCCTGGGCGATCCCGAAGACTATACCGATCTGATGGTGTCGCTGCGGCCCGGCATGCACATGGAGATCGACGAGCTGGCCGCGAGGCTGGCGGCAATGAACTACGTATTCGACCGCGGCGACTTCTCCGCCCGCTGCTCGTTCCGGGTGTCCGGCGATACGCTTTCGCTGCGGCCCTCCGACCGGGACGACGTGATCCTGAAGATCGAGTTCTTCGGCGACGAGATCGACCGGATCTGCGAGTGCGACACGCTGAATTTTACGCTGAAGCGGGTGATCAATCACGCGGCGATCTTTCCGGCGTCCCACTACGCCACCACCGACGCCAAACTGGAACACGCTCTGGGCACGATCGCAGCGGAACTGGAAGAGCGGCTGGCGGAACTCAAAGCCGAAAACAAGATCGTGGAGGCGTTCCGCCTGGAGCAGCGCACGAAGTACGATCTTGAATTGTTGCGGGAAACCAAGTTCTGCAACGGCATCGAGAACTATTCGCGGCACATCAGCGGCCGCGCGCCGGGCAGCCCGCCGTACACGCTGCTGGACTATTTCCCTGAGGACTTCATCATGTTCATTGACGAATCCCACGCCACGATCCCGCAGGTCCGGGCAATGTACAACGGCGACCACGCCCGCAAAGAATCGCTGGTGGAGTACGGGTTCCGGTTGCCCTCGGCATTCGACAACCGCCCGCTGAAGTTCGGGGAGTTCGAGGACAAACTCAACCAGGTGATCTTCGTCAGCGCAACGCCGGCGGAGTACGAGCGCGAGCGGTCGGTCAACATCGTAGAACAGATCATCCGCCCCACCGGGCTGGTAGACCCGGAACTGGAAGTGCGGCCGGTGGAAGGGCAGATCGACGACCTGATCGGCGAGATCCGCACCGTGACGGAAAAGGGCGAGCGGGTGCTGGTGACGACGTTGACCAAGAAAATGGCCGAAAAGCTCACCGCGCATCTGGCGGCGCTGGGCATCCGGGTGGAGTACATGCATTCGGAGGTCAAGACCATTGACCGCATGGCGCTGATCCGCGGTCTCCGGCTGGGCGAATTCGACGTGCTGGTAGGCATCAACCTGCTGCGCGAAGGCCTGGACCTGCCGGAAGTCTCGCGGGTGGCAATTCTCGACGCGGACAAAGTCGGCTTCCTCCGCAGCGAAGTATCGCTGATCCAGACCATCGGCCGGGCGGCGCGCAACGCGGGCGGCAAGGTCATAATGTACGCGGACAACGTCACCGAGGCTATGCGCGGCGCGATCACCGAGACCGAACGCCGCCGGAGTCTCCAGCTGGAGTTCAACCGCGCGCACAATATAACGCCCCGCACGGTCATCAAAAGCGTCCGCGAGGTCATTACCACCGGCATCCCGGCGGAGGGCGGCGGCGCCGACGCGCTGGACCGGCTGCTGAGGCCCGCGGCGTATCTCGAGATCGATGGCGCGAAAGGCGGCAAAAAGACGGCTGCGCGCGGCAAATACTCGGGCGGCGTCCGGCGCATGGCTAAAGGGGACAACGCTTCCGATGCGGCGCTGATCCTTTCTGACGAAGAACTGGATCTGTCCGTGACCGAACTGCTCGACCTGCTCACCGGCCGGATGGCGGAAGCGGCGGGCGAACTCAGATTCGAAGAAGCGGCGAAATACAGAGACATAATTAAGAAACTGAAACAAGCGACATGAAACACGAATTCATCGAAGTAAAAGGTGCCAGGGAGAACAACCTGCAGAATATTGACGTAAAGATCCCGCGCGACAGCTTGACGGTGTTCACCGGACTGTCGGGCTCGGGCAAATCGTCGCTGGCGTTCGACACGATATACGCGGAAGGGCAGCGCCGGTATATGCAGTCACTGTCTTCGTACGCGCGCATGTTCATCGGGCAGATGGAAAAGCCGGATGTGGACAGCATTGACGGGCTGTCGCCGGCGATCTCCATTGATCAGAAATCCACGTCTCGCAACCCAAGGTCCACGGTGGGAACCGTTACCGAGATATACGACTATCTGCGGCTGCTGTACGCGCGGACCGGCGTGCCGCATTGTCCCAACTGCGGCCGTGAGATCACGGCGACAACCATTGACCAGATGACCGACGCGGTGATGCGACTGCCGGACGGGATCCGCGTGCAGCTGCTGGCGCCGGTGGTGCGGTCGCGCAAAGGCGAGTACGCCAAACTGTTCGAGTCGCTGCGCAAAAACGGCTACGCGCGGGTGCGGGTGGACGGCGAAGTGTATTCGCTGGACGAAGAGATCGTACTGGAGAAATATAAGAATCATAATATCGAAGTCATTGTCGACCGGCTGGTGATGCGGCCGGATCTGCGGCGGCGCGTGGCGGACTCGCTGGAGACTGTGCTGCGGCTGGCGGCGGGGCTGGCGGTAGTTGCCATCTCGCCGGGTGCGGGAATGACGTACAAAATATTTGAAAAAGTGCGCGGCTGCATGCCGGGCGTTGACGCCGGGATCGATGAGATAATGCTGAGAGAGGACGACAAAGCGGTGCTGGAAGTGCTGTTCAGTCAGAACTTCGCCTGCGCCGAATGCGGCATCAGCCTGCCGGAGATCACACCGCGCATGTTCTCGTTCAACAGCCCCGCGGGCGCCTGTCCCGCATGCTCCGGCATCGGGCGGATCGTGCAGTTTGTGGAAGAGGATTTCATTGCGAAGATCTCCCACCGCACCACGTACGACGTGCTGATGGCGATGCTGCTGGACAACAATCTCACCGAAAAGCTCGCGATCATCGAAAGCTTGGGCAAGGTGTACAAGTTCGACGTCAACGTGCCCGTGGGCGAACTGCCCCGCGAGATCGCGGCGGTGGTAGTATCCGGCAGCGGCGACAAAAATGTGCCCTTCAACAACGGCTACAAACTGCTGCGCCAGCCCTACGTCGGCATAATGAATGTGCTGAAAAAGCATTACGCCCGCAAACTGGAAGGCGCGTTCGAGATGTATCCGGTGGAGTATTATATGTCCGAGAACGTCTGCCCCGAATGCGGCGGCAAACGCCTCAGCAAAGAGTCGCTGTGCATCACGCTGGGCGGCCTCAATATATCCCAGTTTACAGAACTATCGATCCGAAACGCGCTGGATTTCATGAACGGACTTACGCTGACGGGCGAGAAAGAAGTGATCTCCCGGGACATCGTGAAAGAAATCAAAGGGCGGCTGAGCTTCCTGACCAACGTGGGCCTGGAATATCTGACGCTGGCGCGCTCCAGCGGCACACTGTCGGGCGGCGAATCGCAGCGGATCCGGCTGGCAACGCAGATCGGCGCCGGATTAATGGGCGTGCTGTATATTCTGGACGAGCCCAGCATCGGTCTGCACCAGCGGGACAACCAGAAGCTGCTTGCTACGCTGAAGAGTTTGCGCGACCTGGGCAACACGCTGATCGTGGTTGAACACGATGAAGAGACGATGCTGGCGGCGGATTGTATCGTTGACGTCGGACCACTGGCGGGCATCCACGGCGGCCGGATCGTGGCGGTAGGGACGCCGGACGAGATAAAGGACTGTCCCGAGTCGCTAACCGGTCAATATTTGTCCGGCAAACTGAAGATCCCGGTGCCGGAGACGCGGCGGCCGGGCAACGGCAGAGAATTGACCGTTAAAGGCCTGCGGGTCAACAACCTGAAAAACATTGACATCTCCGTGCCCCTGGGGCGCTTCGTATGCGTCACCGGCGTGTCGGGCTCCGGCAAGAGCTCATTTGTCAGCGAAGTGCTGGCTAAAATGTTCACCGACGCGGATCCGCTGGGCCGCGGATATACCGCCGTCGAAGGGAAGGACAACATCGACAAATGCATCTGCATCGATCAATCGCCCATCGGCCGCACGCCGCGCTCGAACCCGGCAACATACGTAGGCGTGTTCACGCAGATCCGCGATTTGTTTGCGCTGCTGCCGGAGAGCCGCGCGCGGGGCTACAAGAGCGGCCGGTTCAGCTTTAACACCAAAGGCGGCCGCTGCGAAGCCTGTTCCGGCGACGGCATAAAGAAGATCGAAATGCATTTCCTGCCGGATGTGTACGTGCCCTGCGAAGTGTGCAAGGGCAAACGCTACAACCGCGAGACGCTGGAGATCCGGTACCGCGGCAAAAACATTTCGGACGTGCTGGAAATGACCATCGACGAAGCCGCGGAGTTCTTCACGGACATGCCGGCAATACAGCGCAAGATCGGCACGCTGGTGGACGTGGGGCTGGGCTATATGAAGCTGGGGCAGTCGTCCACGACATTATCCGGCGGCGAAGCGCAGCGCATCAAGCTGGCGGCGGAACTCTCGCGCATCGGCACGGGCAACACGCTGTACATACTTGACGAACCCACCACGGGCCTGCATACCCACGACGTCAAAAAGCTGATCGAGATCCTCGACCGGCTCGTGGACGCGGGCAACACCGTGGTCGTTATAGAACACAATCTGGATGTGATCAAATGTGCCGATCATATCATTGACTTAGGACCGGAGGGCGGCGACGCGGGCGGCACGGTAGTGGCGCAGGGTACGCCGGAGGAAGTGGCGAAAGTGCCCGGCTCGTATACGGGTCAGTTCCTGAAACGGGCGCTTTTAGTGAAGGAGAGTGAGCAGTAATGAAAAAAGAAGTCTGTTCAATGTGCAAAAAACGCATTGCCACGGTTTTCGTGACACAGATAGATCAGAGCGGCAATCAGGTCAACAAAGGCCTGTGCATTGTCTGCGCCAAGAAGCTGAACCTGCCGCAGGTCAATCAGTTCCTGGCCAACATGAACATTTCCGACGAGGATCTGGAAGCAATGGCCGACGAAATGACCGGCATCGCGGATCAGATGGAGGACGCCGCAAAGGATCCGAACGCGGAAGGGACGGAAGCCCTCGAAGCGCCGGAAAACGGCGGAGATGCCCCTGACGGCAGCATGCCTTCATCCACCGGCGCGCCGAATTTCTTCGATATCTTAAAGAACTTCGGCAAGAGCCTCGGGAACATTGCCAACGGCGTCCCGCAGCGGCCCGCACCGGAAGAGAAAAACGGAGACAATGCAGCGGCCGGCGGCAGCGCGCCCAAATCCAAAACGGAGAAAAACGGCGAGCGCAAGCCGCAGAAATTCAAGTTTTTGTCCATGTACGGCACAGACCTAACCGGCAAGGCGGAGGAGGGCAAGATCGACAACATCGTTGGCCGCACCCGCGAGACCGAGCGCGTGATCCAAATCATCAACCGCCGCTCCAAGAACAATCCGGTGCTCGTGGGCGAAGCCGGCGTCGGCAAGACTGCCATCGCCGAGGGGCTGGCGCTGCGCATTGCCCGCGGCGAGGTGCCGGAAAAACTGCTGAACAAACGCATTTACCTGCTGGACCTCACCGCAATGGTGGCGGGCACTCAGTTCCGCGGCCAGTTCGAGGGCCGTATGAAGGGCCTGCTGGACGAAGTAAAGGGCGCGGGCAACGTGATCCTGGTCATCGACGAGATCCACAATATAATGGGCGCGGGCGAAGCCGAGGGTTCGCTGAACGCGGCCAACATCCTCAAACCCGCGCTGTCCCGCGGGGAGATCCAGGTGATCGGCGCCACGACGCTCAAAGAGTACCGCAAGTACATCGAGAAAGACAGCGCGCTGGAGCGGCGCTTCCAGCCGGTGATGGTCAACGAGCCTTCCGTGAGCGAGACCATTGACATCCTGAAGGGCGTCAAGACGCATTACGAGGAGTACCACAGGACCCGCGTCAGCGACCGGCTGATAGAGGAAGCGGTGAAGTTGTCCGAGCGCTACATTACCGACCGGTATCTGCCGGACAAGGCCATTGACGTCCTGGACGAAGCCGCCTCCCGCGCCAACCTGCGCAACGAAGTGCCGGGGCAGATCGACGCGCTGACCAAAGAGATCGACGCCCTCAACAGAGAGATAGAAGCGCTGGAGAGCAAAGCAGCGGACGATGAGCCGGCACAGCTGGAAAAGTTCAAGAGCATCGCCGAAAGCAAAGAAAAACTCGCACAGCTGAACGAAAAGCTGGCGGAACTGAAAGAACATGAATTCAACGACGTCACGTACGACGATATCACCGGCGTCATCGAGACCTGGACCGGCATTCCGATCCACACGGTGTCGGAAGACGAGGCGCACCGGCTGCTGGAGCTGGAAAACCGGCTGAAACAGCATATTATCGGGCAGGACAAAGCGGTCGAGGCCGTGTCCCGCGCGATCCGCCGAAATCGCTCCGGCTTCCGCAAGCGCACTAAACCCGCGTCGTTCATTCTGGTGGGCCCCACCGGCGTGGGCAAGACCGAACTGGTACGCCAGCTGGCGGTCGAACTGTTCGGCACCCAGGAGGCGCTGGTGCGGCTGGATATGTCAGAGTACATGGAAAAGCACACGGTATCCAAACTGATCGGTTCGCCTCCGGGTTACGTGGGCTTCGACGAAGCCGGGCAATTGACCGAAAAGATCCGGCGCCGCCCGTATTCCGTGATCCTGCTGGACGAGATCGAAAAAGCGCATCCGGATGTGTTCAATATGCTGCTGCAGATACTGGACGACGGCCGGTTGACGGACAGCCAGGGCCGGGTGGTGGACTTTTCCAACACCATCATCATAATGACGTCCAACGCGGGCAACTCCCTTAAGAGCAAGAGCATCGGTTTTTCCGCCGATGAGCGGGTGGCCGCCGCCGACGCGTCACGGGAAGCGCTCAAGACCATATTCCGCCCCGAATTCCTGAACCGGGTGGATGAGATCGTGGTGTTTGACAGCCTTAACTCCGAGAGCCTGGCGGGTATTGCCCGGCTGATGGTGGGCGAGATCGTGGAGGAGAGCCGGGACAAGGGATTGACCCTGGACATCGCCGAAGACGTGTACCCGCTGCTGGCTAAGGAAGGCTACGACGAAAAGTACGGCGCGCGGCCGATGCGCAGATATATCCAGGAACACATAGAAGACGAACTGGCGGAGCTGTATCTGAGCGGCGCGCTGGCCGGCGGCGATACCGCCGTAGTTGAAGTTAAAGACGGTAAACTCAGCGTGCACAAAGGCTGAGAACTCATACAGGAGATCCGCATGAAATTCAAAAACGATATCGGGGAACTCGATCCCGCCGAACTCGAATACGCGGAACGGACCCATAAAGCAATAAGGGCGGCAATGACCGCGGAACTCGCCGCATCGGGCCACCGCAAAAGCCAGATCCTCGAGCAGCGCAAGTACTTCAGCGACTATTTTTCCGAGCTGAAGGACGATGAGAAGCGCGATCTGCTGAGCAACGAGGCGCTGGACACGCGGTCGTACCTCAGCAGCATGGATCACTTACGCAAGCTGGCGCGGCAGGAGCAGGAACCGTATTTTGCCGGGCTGGATTATGTTGACGACATCGATCCGGAGGAGCAGAACCGGGTGTATATCTCGCTGGAGACGCTGCGGGATCCGGATACGTACGAGATCATCACGTACGACTGGCGCGCGCCGATCTGCTCGATGTATTACGAGTGCGAACCCGGACGGGCGTATTTTGACGCGCCCGCGGGGCGGGTGAACGTTGACCTTCTCGAAAAGCGGCGCTACCGGTTCAAGCGCGGAAAGCTCCAGAAAGTGAGCCGGATCAGTATGCCGTCGGATGACGAGATATTGACCGAAGCGCTGTCCCGGAACGCGGGCGAGCACATGCGCATCATCGTGGAATCGCTGCAGAAAGAGCAGCACCGCATCGTGCGCGACTACATCGAGGGCATAACCGTGATCTCCGGCTGCGCGGGCAGCGGCAAGACCTCCGTGGCGCTCCACAAAGCCGCGTATATTTTGTACGGTTTCCGCGATCGCATGAAGGACAACGGGCTGGCGATCATTTCGCCTAACGACATTTTTTCCGAGTACATTTCCACCGTGCTGCCGGATCTGGGCGAGGACAATATCAAACCCTACCTTCAGGAAGACCTGCTCGCGGAGGTACTGGAGGACGCGGGCGGCGTCAATTTCATGAGCCGGCTCGACGAAGCGGAAAAGATCGGCGAATTCGGTCTGGAAGCGGAGAGCAACGAAGAGTCGGAGGCGCTCGCCATCTGCCGCGAACACAAGTCCGCGGACACGTTCCGCCAGCTGATACTTAAATATGTGGAGTATCTGAAAGAACACCTTTTCGTGCCGCAGTCCATGGCGCTGACGGAAGAGCAGGAGGGAACGGTCTCCGCGGAGACGCTGGGCTACCTGTTCTACACGCTGTTCGAGGATGTGCCGCTGTTCAAACGCACCGCGCTGGTGCGCGACGAGCTGTGCCGCAAATATAATATACATAAAGATACGAATAAAGCTTATATATTGGCCGCGCTGGATTCCATGCTGCGGGGCCAGACCGCCGCGGAACTGTACCGCCAGATGTACGAGGACCGCGATTTTCTGGAGGAGTGCGGCATTGACGTCGCGCCGTTCCTGCTGTTCCGAAATATGTTTGAAGACGCCTGCGCGGTGGGCGTGCTGCACCTGATCCTGGCGGAGCCGGATCTCGGCGGCGCGTTCTATCTGATCTGCGACGAGGCGCAGGATCTCAGCTGCATCTTTCTGGAACTGCTCCGTCGGCGTTTCCCGGGCTGCAACATGCTGTTCGTAGGGGACAGCGATCAGGCGGTGTTCGGCAATACCGGCGACTTCACCGAACGCATCAAGTCGATCCTGCCGCGGCGCCCCTTCAAGCGCTATGTACTGGAGACCAACTACCGCTCTACTGCGCAGATCGTCGACTACTCCGCGGCGGTGCTGGGCCGCGCGCCGGGGTCAATACGCTCCGTCCGGGACGGCGAAGCCCCGATCCACGTAAAACTTGATCCGCACACGGACAATGACGGTCTGGGCCGCTTCTTCGCGAGCCTGTTTGCCGATGCCAAAGCCGCGGGCTACGAAAGCTTCGCGGTGATAACCCGCACCCGCGCCGCGGCGGACCGCATAAAACGCCTGTGCGGCGCCACCGGTATCATTCCGGCGGATCTGCGCACGTTCTTTCTGCCGGTATATCTGGCCAAAGGACTCGAATTCGACGCCGTGGCGGTGCTCGGTGCGGATGATGATTATTATGAAAGTGAAGCGGGCCGGCTGGCACTGTACACTGCCTGTACCCGCGCGCTGCACCGGCTGGTGCTGATAGAGAAAGAATAATGTCTTTTACGGCAGATATCAAAAACCAGCTGACGGAGCTGGACAATAAAAAGGCAATACAGCGCCGCGCGGAGTTCTACGGGATCTTTGTGAGCACGGAAGAGTCGCTGCGCACTCATTCCGCCGCGGTGGCCAAACGCGCCGAAAAAATGTGTCTGCGTGCGGGCGGCGTTATTTCGCGCCGGTTTTACCGCGCCGGCGTAAAAGAAATATACGGTCTCGATATGCGCTGGAGCGGCAGCTTCAATCTGGATCAGCCCGACGCGGCCGCGGCGTTCCTGCGGGGCTGCTTCCTGGTGGGCGGCTATATCCACGAGCCGGACAGTCCGGCGCATCTGGAGATCAGTTTCCGCAGCGTTACCGCGTACGAGCTGGCAATGGCCGCGTTCGAACTGTGCGGCATCGCGCCCAAAGGCACTATAAAAGGCCGCAATTATGTGCTCTACCTGAAAGACGCGGAACAGATCTCCGCGTTCCTGGTGACGATCGGCGCAATCCGCGGTATGCTGGAATATGAAAACGTGCGCATCACCCGCGAAGGCCGCCGCAACAGCAACCGCGTGATCAACTGCGACGACGCCAACATCAACAAGGCGCTTTCCGCCGGCGCCCGCCATGTGTCAATGATCGAACGCATCTCCGGCACCGACGCCTTTAGCGAGCTGCCCGAAGGCGTCAAAGAGATCGCGCGCCTCCGCCTCGAGAATCCCGAGCTGTCGCTTTCCGAACTGGGCGAGCTCTGTGTGCCCCCGGTCAGTAAAGCCGGCGCCGCGCACCGTTTCGCGAAGATCGAAAGTTTGTATAAATCATTGTCCTGCGAAGCCGAGTGAATGACAAATCATTTCCCAATTTCCCGACTCTACCGGCAGTAGAGAACCCTACCGGCAGTAGAATCTACCGAAGGTAGAGAGTGCCTGCCGGGAAATATGTTGACCGCGGGTCCTGGAGCGGCGTATCGTTGCCGCCGAAGGGAGGTGTGAACCTATGCCCGGCTGCACGGTCAACGCAGCAAAACGCCCGCTCCGCGCAAAGGAGTTCAAACTGCCGGCCGGCAGGTTTTGTGTCATACTGCTGCTGGCGGCCGTCCTGACCGGCGGGTTCAGAGTGCACCTGCTGGGGTTCGGAAAACCGGATCCCGCGCTGCTGGCCTCCCTTAAAATGAAAAAGTCGCTGAGCGGTTTCATATATAAAGCGCCGTGGAACAAAGAGGACCGGCTGGTGCTGGTGAACGGCGCGTTCAAAGCGCTGCTCGATACCTCCGAACTGGATGCGGAGACCGCAGAGCGCCTCGCCCGGGGCGAGTTCGCGGAACTAAACCATTATTACATTTATGAGGCGGATCCGCCGCGGAATCCGGGCGTATTTGACTACCGGCGGTACCTGCTGTCGCGCGGCGTTAAATATTGTGTTAAAGTATTTAAAGACGGTGTGTGCTTCACCGGGATCCGCGCAGACAATGCGTTTCCCGGCATAATCCACTTTGCCGGCGCCCGGATCCGGAGCGACATATCCGCGATGCTGACACGTGAACTGGGAGCGGACGCGGGGGTGCTGGCCGGCGCGGTGATGACCGGCGAGACCGGGGCGCTGGATGAAGATCTGAAAACCAGTTTTCGCAACGGCGGCGTGTCCCATCTGATGGCGGTATCGGGCATGCATGTGCTGTTCGTGCTGCTGCCGGTCAGGGTATTGTCCCGGAACCGGCGGACGGGGTTCAGAGCGCGACAGCTGCTGTTGATCCCGCCGCTGCTGACGTTTATGATGATCGCGGATTTCAGCAGCTCGGTGGTGCGGGCCACGATCGGCGCGCTGTTCGCCGCGGTCTCCGCCGCGCTGGGGCGCCCGGGTGACCGGCTGAACGCGCTGTGTCTGTCGGCGGCAATACAGCTCTTCGTAAACCCGTACGTACTGTTCGGCAGCGGCTTTATTATGAGTTATATATCGGTGCTGGCGCTGATATTCGTTGCCCCACGGGTGTCAACGCTCTTCAGCCGCCTGCGGTACCGCGAACGGCCGGGTGTCAAGAACGTACGGCTGACAGATCAGGGAGCGCTGGCGGCGGGCATTGCCGTCAACCTGTGCCTGCTCCCCATGAGCGCGCGCATGTTCGGCAGCGTATCGCCGGTGGGGCTGATAACTACGCTGTACGCCTCGCCGATGGCGGCAGCGCTGTGTACCGGCGGCTACGGACTATGGCTGTTGGAAAAACTGGATTTTCTGTATGTGTTGCGGCCCGCCGCGTGGCTATTAAAGTATTTTTTAAAAGGCGTGTGCCTGCTTATCACCGGCATCGCCGGACTGGGCAGCCGGATACCGCCGCCGTTGGGCCATTTTGCGGTGCGCCGGCCTTCAGCCGCGCTGCTGATAATTATATACGGGCTGATCCTGGTCTGCTGTACCGGCGCGGGGGTAAAGGTGAAAGCTGTTGTCCGCGCATTGGTGGAAAAGCTCCGGACGCGGCGCCTATATCGTGTCGCTGCGGCGCTGGCGGCAGTTGCGACGCTATTGACCGCAGTGTGCGCATATCGTGCCAGACCGCTGATAAACGCGCTGGTGATCGACGTGGGCCAGGGCAGTTCCATGCTGGTGAGCGCCGACGGTTATAACGGGCTGGTGGACGTGGGCAGCGGAAAAACAGACGTGGCCCGGGTGGTGCGGGCGCAGGGGATCGAGCGGCTGGACTATATCGTATTGACCCACGGCCATACGGATCACGCAGGCGGCCTGGAAGGGGTGCTGGAGGAGTTTTCGGCGGGGAGGTTATATGTGAGTGCCGACACGAGCCCAAGCCTCTCAGCGGCCGTCAGAGAGGCCTTAAACGCGGGATGGGAGGTAGCGCGGGTCAACGACGGCGATCTGGTGAAACTGGGCCGGGTGTCAATGCGCTTCGCGGCAGCGGAACGCTTCTTCGGCGGCGCCAGCGACAGCGATGAGAACAACGCCTCCCTCTGCGTCACCTACTCCTGCGCGTACGGCAGCCTGACCGTGGCGGGAGACCTGCAGACCGAAGGGGAGGACGCGCTGGCCGCTGCGGGCCGGTTCAGCGACATCGATGTGCTGATCGCGCCGCATCACGGTTCGGCGTCCGGCAGCGGCGTAAAAATGCTGTCGCTAACGCGGCCCGAATATGCTATAATCAGCGTGGGGCTGAAGAACAGCTACGGACATCCGTCGAAAGAGGCGCTCGAACGGCTCGAAGCCGCCGGCGCCCGGGTGTACCGCACCGACAACGGCGGCGGCACGCGCATAACGATAGGCAGACGTTGTCTATTCCGCAGGGAGCGGATCAGGATATGGCAGACACTTTAAAAGGCGAATTGAAGAGCATCGCGGAGATGAAGCAGCATATTGCCGCCGGCACACCGGCGCGGGCGTACCTGCTGTTCGGGGAAGAAACGTACCTGAAAGGACTGTATGCCGGCCGGCTGAAAAAAATGCTGACGGATGACGGCATTAATATAGTGGCGTTCGACGGGGAATTCGACCCGGACCGGGTGGCGGAGGAGATCGGCACGCTGTCGCTGTTCGGAGAAAAGAAACTGGTATATATACGCAACAGCGGGCTGTTCAAAAAGTCGGCGCCGCTGACGTTCCTGGACGGGATCGAGGACAGCGATACATCGGTGCTGTTCGTGGAGGACGAAGTCGACCGGCGGCTTTCCGCGTTTAAAGAATTTCTGAAACGCGGCGTCGTATTCGAGTGCAAAAAAGCGGAGGAGCAGGATATTGTCCGCCTGCTGGCGTCGGAGGCAAAGGCGGCGGGACGGGTATTGACCCCGGACGCGGCGCGGCTGATGCTGGAGGGCATAGGCACCGACATCAGTACGCTGAACTGCGAGCTGGAGAAACTGATCCTGTTCGTGCCCGAAGGCGGCCGTATTGAGGCGAAACACGTCAGACGGGTGTGCTTCCTTTCCGAAAACGCCGGCATTTTCGAACTCACCGGCGCGCTGTCGGTGAAGGATACGGGCAGAGCGCTCCGGCTGCTGCGCGCGCTGCTGGAAGACAAAGAAGACAAGCGCAAAGCGTCGCCGCTGGGGATCCTTACGATGATCTCCCGGAACTGGGAAAACCTGTACCGCACCCGGCTGATGCTGGACGAAAAACTCGGCGAGAGCGAGATACAGCGGCGCACGAATCAGAAGCCGTACGCGGTTAAGAAGCAGTGCGAACAGTGCCGCCGTTTCACCGCCGAAGAGCTCCGGCGCAAGCTGGAATTCGTGCAGGAACTGGACCGGGCGGTCAAGACGGGCAACCTTTCCGACACGGTGGCGCTGGAACTGGCCGTGACGGATTGACGCGGCGGGAGAGGACAATGAGACGGTTTTTTATCAGCAGCGAACAGGCCGCGAAGGGCGCTGAAGAAGGGTATATAGATATTGCCGGCAGCGATGTAAAGCACATCACCGGCGTGCTGCGAATGCGCGCGGGGGACGAACTGGTGTTGACTTCCACGGACGGCCGGGATTTCTTTACCGAGATCGCGGAGACCGGACCGGAGCGCGTACGGGTGAAAGTGTGCGAGATCAGGGTCAATACCACCGAGCCGCGCGTTGACGTCACGCTCATCCAGGGCGTGCCCAAAGGCGACAAAATGGAGCTTATAATCCAGAAAAACGCGGAGCTGGGCGTCAACCGGATCGTACCGGTACTGACCGAATTCACCGTGGTGCGGCTGGACGGGAAAGACCGGGAAAAGAAGCAGCTCCGCTGGCAGAAGATCGCGCAGGAAGCCGCCAAACAGTGCGGCCGCGGGGCGGTGCCGGAAGTATTGACGCCGGTGAATCTGGAGGCCGCGCTCAAAGCAGTGCCCGAAGATACTCTGAAATGGTTCGCGTATGAAAACGAACAGGATACTACGCTCAAACAGCTGCTCACCGGCGCGGGAGCGGATCTCGGCGGCCGGATCGCCGTGCTGATCGGTGCGGAAGGCGGTTTCAGCGCCGCAGAAGCGGCAATGGCGGAACGGTACGGGTTTACGTCCTTCACGCTGGGCCGGCGGATCCTCCGGACGGAAACGGCGGGGATCGCGGTACTGGCGGCAATGCGGTGCTTTTTTGAGGACTGACGGCGGGGAGCAGTCCCGCCGGGAGGAAACAGAATGAGAATAACGATCATCAATGAATATGTCCGGGAGCGGCGCGCGCATTTCACGAACGCGGCGCTGCACGCGTTGTCCGCGGCGGAAAAATGCTGCCGGCTGGGTGAGGGGGAAGTTGTCAGCACGGGACATATCTTATACGGCCTGGCCGCAGCTAAAGACGGCGCCGCGGGCGCTCTGCTGAGCAGGTACGGCGTGACGCCGGAACTCCTGCTGGATAAGCTCGGGACCGAAGAAGCGCCGGATACGCTGCCGTCCTCTTCGATCAAATACAGTTACGCCGCGGCACGGGTGCTCCGGGACTGCTATGAAGGCGTCATGAACCGCAGCGCCGGGGACAGATCCGGCACGGTCGGCACGCTGCATATACTGTACAGCCTGGTATACGGCGACACGGAAGCGCTCCATATCATCGGCGGGCTGGGGATCAATGAGCGGGAACTGTTCAATACCGTGGCGGAACTGCTCAACGGCAACGAGATCATGCACAAACGGCTGCTGTTCCAGCTGGGCGGACTCGAGCTGCCGGAGGAATTGTTAACGCCGGAAAATGAAGCCCTTATAAAAGAGATCCGGGAGCGCCAGGAAGCGGCGCGCCAGGAAGGGCAGGGCGACGGTCAGCCCGAACAGTTCCAGCCCGGGGCTCCCCGCACGCCCGGAAGCGCGCTCGCCGTGTTCGGACGCGACATGGTGGCGCAGGCCGCGGACGGCCTCTTCCTGCCGGTGATCGGCCGGGAAAAAGAGATGGAGCGTCTGATCCGCATCCTGTTCAGAAAGACCAAGAACAATCCCTGCCTGGTGGGTGAAGCGGGCGTGGGCAAGACCGCGATCGTAGAAGGGTTGGCGGCGCGAATTGCCGCCGGAACGGTGCCCGGATATGTGCGGAGCCTGAAAATAATACGGCTGGATATGACGGCGGTAGTTGCCGGCACGCGGTACCGCGGCGATTTTGAAGAGCGCATGAAGCAGATCATCGACGAGGCAACTTCGGATCCTAACGCGGTGCTGTTTATTGACGAAATACACTCAATTGTCGGCGGCGGTTCGGTGGAAGGCGGCATGGACGCGTCCGCGCTGCTGAAGCCGGCGTTGTCCCGCGGCGCGATGCGCGTGATCGGCGCCACTACGCAGCAGGAGTACCGCAAGTATTTCGAGCGGGATGCCGCCCTTTCGCGCCGGTTCCAGCCGCTCACCGTGAGCGAGCCCGATGAAGCGGAAACGGCAGAGATACTAAAGGGGATCGCTCCCGCGTACGAAGCATTTCACGGCGTGAAATATGAGCCCGAAGCGCTCCCCGCGGCGGTGCGGCTGAGCAAACGCTACATCAGCGACCGGTTCCTGCCGGACAAGGCGATCGACGTAATTGACGAAGCGGCGGCCAAAGTGCGTACGGGCGGGATCGAGCGGTATTTCGAACGGAAGGACAATATTGCCCCCGTGGGCGCTCCGGCAGCGGACAACGCCGAAGATTATGAAGCGCAGGCCCGCGATAAATACAGAGAGAAGATCGAACTGATAAAGAAAGGCAAATTTGAGCTGGCAGGTCAGGCGGGGCTTGAAGAAAAGGCGCTGCGGGAACTTCAGAAAGACGTGGAACGCGCGGCCAACGGCGCGGCCGCGGAAGCAGAGACAGGCGATCCGGCGGCGGTGAAACGCGTGACCGCGGAGGACATAGAAAAAGTGGTCTCCCAGTGGAGCGGCGTGCCCGTGGAAAAACTGGGCAGGACCGATTCGCAAAGACTGCTGGAACTGGAAAAAGCGCTGCACCGGCGCGTAGTGGGTCAGGACGAAGCGGTAAGCACCGTGTCCAAAGCAGTGCGCCGCGGCCGGGCGGGCATGAAAGATCCGAAGCGGCCGATCGGCTCATTCCTGTTCCTGGGCCCTACAGGCGTGGGCAAGACCGAACTGGCGCGGGCGCTGGCGGAGGAACTTTTCGGCAGCGAACAGGCGCTTATCCGGCTGGATATGTCGGAATATATGGAGGCACACAGCGTGTCCAAAATGGTGGGTTCGCCGCCAGGATATATTGGCCACGACGACGGCGGACAGCTCACCGAACGCGTGCGGATGCAGCCGTACAGCGTGATACTGTTCGACGAGATCGAAAAAGCGCATCCGGATGTGTACAACATACTGCTGCAGGTACTGGAGGACGGCATATTGACCGACTCCAAAGGCCGGACCGCAGACTTTAAAAACACGGTCATCATTATGACGTCCAACATCGGCGCGCGGGACATCACCGACCGGCGCCATTTGGGCTTCAGCGATGATACCGAGGACAATAAATACGAGCAGATCGCGGACGCGGTCAAAGCGGAACTGAAGAAGGCGTTCAAACCGGAATTTCTGAACCGTGTGGACGAGACCGTCATATTCCGGCCGCTCACCGCGGAACAGATCCGGGACATCGCGCGCCTGCAGCTGGCGCTTATAGAAAAACGCAGTCTGGAGGCGGGCATAAAGACCGAATTCACGCCGGAAGTGGCGGAGTGGCTGGCGGCGCACGGTTACGATTCGCGCTTCGGCGCGCGGCCGCTCAAACGGCTGATCCGCAAGGAGATCGAGGATACACTCGCGGAGGAGATGCTGCGAGCGCTGGCGGAGGCCAAAGACGCCGGCGCGGGCAAAGCCACGGGCTCAGACGCGACGCCGGCTGCATTGACGATCCGGATCGGTGTGGAAGACGGGAAGATCGTCGCAAAGCGGGGACAATGACATGGCAAAGACGAAATCTGTATTTTTCTGCACACAGTGCGGTTACGAATCCAGCGGCTGGCTGGGCAAATGCCCCGGCTGCGGCGAATGGAACACCTTCGTTGAAGAACCGGCGGAGCGCAAGACCGCGGGCGGCAATTCTTTCGGCTTTTCCGCGGGCGTCGAGACCCGGGCGGCAAAGCCGGTGAAAATTGACGAGATCGCGTACGAAAAAGGTGTGCGGGATTCCTCCGGAATAGGGGAACTGGACCGGGTGATGGGGGGCGGTATTGTCCGCGGATCCCTGGTGCTCGTGGCCGGCGACCCCGGCATCGGCAAATCCACACTTATGCTGATGATCTCCGGCTATCTCTCTCAGAACAGCGGCACTGTGCTCTACGTTTCGGGAGAGGAATCGGAGAGTCAGATCAAGATGTGCGCCGAACGGCTGGGCGTACGGGGCGAGCGGCTGTATATATACTCGGAAACGTCCGTTGACGGCATCGTTACCCAGATCGAATCACTGAAGCCCGCATATGTGGTGCTGGACTCGATCCAGACGCTGGAAGACAGCGCAATCACCTCCGCGCCAGGCAGCGTGAGCCAGGTGCGCGAGATCACCGGACGGTTCCTGCGCATCGCTAAGGTGCTGAATATTACTGTGTTTATCGTGGGTCACGTCACCAAAGAAGGCTCCATCGCAGGGCCGCGCGTGCTGGAGCACATGGTGGATACCGTGCTGTATTTCGAAGGCGAGCGGCACCTGAGCTACCGCATCCTGCGTGCGGTCAAAAACCGTTTCGGCTCCACCAATGAGATCGGCGTGTTCGAAATGCGTGAAAGCGGTCTGGCCGAGGTGGAAAATCCGTCTTCCGCGATGCTGGAAGGGCGCCCCGAAGACGCCAGCGGATCCGCGGTCACGGCGGCAATGGAAGGCACCCGCCCCATGATGCTGGAACTGCAGGCATTGATCTCCAAATCTTCTTTAAACATTCCGCGGCGCATGTGCGCGGGACTGGATTACAATCGGGTCTCGCTGCTGATCGCGGTGCTGGAAAAACGCGCGGGCTACCGGCTCAGCGACTGCGACGCGTTCATCAACGTTGTCGGCGGCATCAAACTGAATGAACCGGCGGCGGATCTGGCGATCTGCGCGGCGATAATGTCGTCGTTCCGGAACATCCCGCTGCCGGCCCGGACGGTGTTCATCGGCGAGCTGGGATTGACCGGCGAAGTGCGTGCGGTAAGCCACATCGACAAGCGCGTGGGCGAAGCGCTGCGCCTCGGTTTTGATCGCATATACCTGCCCGCGGGCAACCGTAAAAACACGACGCTCCGGGACAACGGCAATCTCGTTTTTCTGGACAACGTCCGGGACATCAACTGCTGGGGCGACTGACTCGGCGCATAAATTTACGACAACTTACGACAACGGGAGGGTCTTAAAATGCTCGATGGTTTTAAAGACAACAGAAAAAAAGCACTTGTTTTAGTGCACGACGGTTTCGAGGAGACTGAATATATTGCCCCCGTGGATATGCTGATGCGGGCGGGCGCTGATGTCCGGACAGTAAGTATGACCGGCAGAAAAACGCTCTGCGGGGCTCACGGCATCAATATAGAAGCAAACTCTGTGTGGTCAGACGGAATCGACGCGTCCGGGTTCGATTGTGTTTTCCTGCCGGGCGGCGGCCCCAACTCTAAAAGCCTGCGGGACGATGAGCGGGTGATAGAAGTACTGAAAACCGCGGCAGCGGAAGGCAAGATGATCGCCGCGATCTGCGCCGCGCCGATCGCGCTGGAGCGCGCGGGCCTGACCAGAGGCCGCCGCGTCACCTCGTATCCCGGCTGCCTGGAGAGCGAAGCGATCTGCCAATACGAAACGCTGCCGGTAGTCAAAGACGGCAATATCATCACCGGCCGCGGCGCCGGCTGTGCCGTGGATTTCGGTCTGGCGCTGGTGGAGACACTGTATTCAAATAAAGAAATGCGGAAAGTCGCGCAGTCCACGATGTATCCGCATCTCTAAATTTTATGATCCGGCAGGTTTTTATTCCGGACGAAAACGTTTAATTTTAAATCGGATCAGATGCTCAGCTCCCGGGCTCCGTCGCCGACCGCGCAAACGTAGAACTCGGGCTTTATGCCCGTGCGCGCCTCGTAGCGTTTGCCCAGCCCGGCGCAGAATTCCTGGGTGAGGGCGGTGGGGACGATGTTGACCGTGCAGCCCCCGAAGCCCGCGCCGGTCATGCGGGAACCGAGGCAGTAATCGAAATACTGCGCTTCTTCAAACATCGCGTCCAGTTCGTCGCCGGTCACTTCGTACAGGTAGCGGATCGAATCGTTGGCTTCTTTAAGGATCAGGCCGAACCGGGCCAGGTCGCCGGTTTTCAGTGCTTCCGCGGCCTTGTTGACCCGCGCGTTCTCGCGTATGACGTGCTCCACGCGCATCCGGATCAACGGCTCGGTATCCAGCACGCGCTTCGCGTCCGTAAAATCGTTCTCGGAGTAATCGCACAGATTCGCGAACTGCTTTTCCGGCAGCGCGCGGTGCATGAGTTTAAGACCTTCTTCCACTTCGGCGCGGCGCTCGTTATACTTGGAGGCGCCCAGCGTGTGCTTCTTATGAGTGTTGGCCAGCACCAGCGAATAATCGCCCAGTTTAAGCGGCACGTATTCGTATTCCAGCGTGGCGCAGTCCAGCAGGATCGCGTGTTCGGCTTTGCCCATGGCGGAGGCGAACTGATCCATTATGCCGCAGTTGACGCCGCAGAACCGGTTCTCGGCGCGCTGACCGATGAGGGCGAGCTGCACGTTGTCCAGTTTGGGCCGCATCTCGGAAAAATTGTCCGCCAGCGAGAGCAGCGCCAGGCCCGTGGCCAGTTCGATAGAGGCGGAGGAGGACAATCCGGACCCGAAGGGCAGCGTGCTGTCAAACACCATATCCGCGCCGCGCAGCACGACTCCCGCACCGGCAAGCTCTTTCGCGACGCCGGCCTGGTACGAGCCCCAGCGCAGACTGCGGGCGGCGTCGATATCGTCCAGATCGAATTCGGCCTTTATTTTCAGATCGGTGGCGTACATGCGGACTTTGCGGGTGCCGTTACGCCGCGCCAGCACGGTGTTGGACAATGAAAGCGCCGCCGGAAATACCCGGCCGCCGCAGTAGTCAATGTGCTCGCCGATGAGATTGACCCGCCCCGGAGCGCTGAATACACGCACGCCCTCGGTGCTCCCGAACACATCTCCGAATGATCCAAACAGTTCCGCAAATTCCATTTCAAATGTCCTCCCGGCAATTCAGCCTTGTAAAATTTATGCTAATAGTATATAATAATTCCGTGTTTTCGTACAGCGAAATTTTATTCGCGGACGGAACGGCTATTTGCAGAACGCTTTAAATGATATGGGGGATGTATGCGTTTTAAGATCGGAGACAGGCTTGCCTACCCGTTTTATGGGGCGGGCGTCGTGGAAGACATCACCGAGTGCGAGATACTCGGCGAGAAGCGCGAGTACTATGTGCTGGCGTTTACCGGAAACCGGCTCAGAGTGAATATTCCCACCGACAAAGCGGAGGAGTCCGGACTGCGGCCGCTGATCACCGCGGACCGGCTGCCGGAAGTATACGGACGCTTTCAGAAGGAAGTCGTTCTGGAAGGCGAGACCTGGAGTAAACGCAACAAGACCAGTATGGACAAACTGCGCGGCGGCGACATTCTCGAAGCCGTAGAAGTATATAAATATTTTAGATTGCGCGAGCGGACGCGCAACCTCTCCGCGGGCGAAAACAAGATCTATAAAGGCGTGTACAACGCGCTGGTGAGCGAACTGGCGCTGGTAGAGAACGTAAGTACCGGGGAGATCGATGCGCGGCTGGACGATATATTCGCCCAGCTTTGACCAGGCCTTGCGGCCGCCGTTCCGGGTGGTGACTTTTTATGGTAGATCCTACCGAGCTGCAAAAGCAGGAACTCAAAAAAAAGAAAGAAGAACAAAACAAGCATTACGGCGCTTCGTACCTGGCGGGCCTGCTGGGCGGCGTGCTGGGCGGTGTACCGTTCATTCTGATATATTTCGCGTTCAAGGTCCGGAGCTGGCCGTTTATGATCCTCGCGGGCGTGGGCGTGTACACGCTGTATCTGTATTTTATTGACGTCAACGAGCGCAACAATAAACAGCTCATTTTCCTGGGCCTCGCGGATGTGACCGCGGTCATACTTGACCTGTTCTTCTTTGTCCTGATCCAGCTCAGCCGGATGGGGGCGGGGATCACGTTAAAAAACGTGCGCGATACGTACTTCCGGAATCAGATGACCGTGGGCGGCGTGATCAACTACACGCTGTTCTGGCACCTGCTGGCGCTGCTGTTTTCGGCGCTGGGCTTTCTGGCGGTGTGGCTGTACCTGCGCTTCGCGGTGCCGCGCTGGGAGAAAAAGCACGGCAAGACCGAAGCGGGGACCACCGGCTTTTCTTCCCGCAAACCTCGCGGCAGCCGCAAGAACAAAGTCAGCGGCATGAAATAAGCGTTTTGCGCGGAGTGCGGTATGGACGAACGATTTGATAACGAAAACGGATTTCAAAGCGCGGGTACGCCTCAGACGCCGGCACGCGCTCCGTTCACGTTCGGCAGCATTCTGAACGACGGTTTTTCCTGCTTCAAAGAGAATTTTAAAACGCTGCTCATACTGGTGCTGGTTGTGACGCTGCCTATGGCTCTCGTGCAGGTGTTCATGATCGACCGCAACTTTGATTACAGCGGCACGATGAACACGTTAATGGAACTGTATTCAGCAAGCACGGAGGAAGCCGAAGGCGCCGCCGGAGACGTTTCCGGCATGGCGTGGAAACTGCTCCTGTACCTGGGCCTCAGCGCGCTTATCGCTTCCATATCATTGATCACCGACGCGGGCGCGATAGTTCTGGTAGGGCGGAAACACGGTTTTGTAAAAGAATCCGGTGAACCTGCGGCGAGCGCGGAACCGGTCTCGAACCGTGAGCAGCCCGGCTTTTCGGCACTGTTTGAAATGGCGTTCCGCAGTTTTCCGAAACTGTGGCTCACGCTGCTGTTCGTGCGGTTTTCGGTATTTATGGGCTTCATGCTTTGCTTTATTCCGGGGGTACTGCTGTATTACGTGTTCCAGTTTGCCGCGTTCAGCGTGGTGCTTTGCGGACTGTGGGGCCGGCGGGCCGGTTTCGTGTCGTCGCTGGCGACGCGCGTATATCCCAAACCGTCTCTGATCTGCGCGCTCCTGGTATTTGCGGTATCCGGCATATTATTGCCGCTTGCGTTCGGATTTCTGGCGGAACTTCCCGGTCAATTCGGACTGGACGCCGTGACCTCGGGCATTATTTCCGTGGTGCTGAAATGCGGACAACAACTGCTCATGCTGATGGTCACAATGATGGCGGCAACGCTCTTCGCGCAGATGCTCCCCAAACTGGAGCCGATAATCGAAAGCAGCGGCGTGCGCGGTCAGAAATTATAGAAAACCTCGTGTAAATACAAGCCGTCCGGCGGCGCGGTCATGCCCGCGCGGGTGCGGTCTTTTGACTCTATTATGAACGGGATGTCCGAGGGCTGCAGTTTGCCCTTGTACACTTCCATCAGCGTGCCCGCCATGATGCGCACCATATTGTACAAAAAGCCGTCGCCGGTGATCTCGAAGCACAGCAGGGGACATGGCACGGTCACGGAAGGCGGGACAACGTTGACCGAAGCGCGCAGGATAGTGCGCACGGTGGTCTTCACGTTGCTGCCTTCGGCGCGGAACGCCATGAAATCGTGGGTGCCGATGAAGTGGGACGCGGCGGTGTTGACCTTTTTCAGGCGGCGGGCCAGCGTCGTTTCGCTGAGGACGCTCAGTTCGGGCAGTTTCACGTGCCAGACCCGCTGCCATAAAAGCGCGGAGGGGAGCGGCGACAAATGGATCAGATAGCGGTACGTTTTGCCCACGGCGTCAAACCGCGCGTGGAACGAATCGGGCACTTCCCGGGCGCTTTTGGCGGCAATATCCCCGGGCAGAAACGCGCTCAGCGCCGCCGGAAACCGGGCGGCGGGAATGGTGGAATCCGTGCGGAAATTGAGCACGAAATTGTCCGCGTGCACGCCCGCGTCGGTACGGCTGCAGCCGCACACGTGTATGTCTTCGCCGCACAGCTCCGAGAGCGCATCCTCCACGGCGCCCTGCACCGTGGGGGCGTTCTGCTGTATCTGCCAGCCGCTGTAGTTGGCGCCGCAGTATTCGATCGTTAGTGCGATGTTTCTGGCCATTGACTGCAATAACCGGGTCTGACCCCGTGTTTAAAGATCAGAGCATGGCGGCGCCGATGATGCCGGCGTCGTTGCCGAGTTTGGCGGTCTCGATGCGCGTGCGTTTGAGCAGCTTCGAACCGTATGAATAGCGGAACACGTAACGGCGCAGCGGCTTAAGCAGCCCTTCGCCCTCTTTGGAGATGCCGCCGCCGATCAGTATGACTTCGGGCTGGAAGATGTTGATGTAGTTGATGATGCCTTCGCCCAGGTCTTTGATATACGCTTTGACGAGGCGGGTGCCGGTCTTGTCCCCGGCGCGCATGGCGTCGAAGGCGGTCTTGGCGTTGATCTTGTCCGGATCGCCGCCGCACAGTTCGCCGATCAGCGATTCGGGATGTTTTGCGAGGGCAATGCGCGTCTCGCGGATCACCGCGGTAGCCGAGGCGTACGCTTCGAAACAGCCTTTGCGGCCGCAGCCGCATTTGACGCCGCCCTTGCGGATCACCATGTGGCCCATCTCGCCCGCTACGCCGTTGAAGCCGGTGTACAGTTTGCCGTCGATCACGATGCCGCCGCCTACGCCGGTGCCCAGCGTGATGGTGAGGGAAGTGCGGGTGCCTTTGCCCGCGCCGAAGAGCGCTTCGCCCAGCGCCGCGCAGTTGGCGTCGTTGCCCAGATGGACGGGAATGTCGGTGAACCGCGCGAATATGCCGCGGATGTCGGTGTTGCGGAATGGAAGGTTCACGGTCAACACCAGCACGGCGCGCTCGTCGTCGCACGCGCCCGGACAACCGATGCCCACGGACTCCACGTCCGCCCGCTTTATGCCGCAGTCGTCAATGAACTCCAGCGTCTTTTTTGCCATGAACTCGGTGAGTTCTTCCGCGCTCGCGCCGCGGTCCGTCGCGACGGAGCGCTTTTTGATCAGATTGCCTGCCGCGTCCACGAGTCCGTACGCGATGTTGGTGCCGCCCAGATCGATGCCTATTCTGTACATGTTGTCCTCCTGTCGGCGGCGCTCCGGCGTGTGCCGCGGCGCAGCCGCTTATTATATAATAATAAACCTGCCCGGTCATGCGGATTTTAGCACAGGCGCGGGCAGGTTGTAAACTGTAAGTAAGGCGGGATCGGTTAAGGTCAATTCTATGCAGGCCTGCAGGAAGCGATGATCTCAGGGGTTACTTCGATCCACATCGCCGGTCTGAGACCATATTCTCCGGACTGAGGCATTCCTTCACGGACAATGTTTCCCTCGGTGTCAACGCAGGGGGAACTTATTATTCCGCCCGTGCCTATGAGCCACCAGTAGTACGTATCTCTGCCGTACGGTTCATTGATGCCGCACGCGGCCGCAAAAGGAGTCACAGTTGCTTTAAGAAATGTGGGATACAGTTTTTCCGCTTCGCTGACTGAAAGCAGGAAGACGCTGTCGGTGACGCCATAGCCGGATGTCGGCTGGATCACCGCCCGTTCCGCAGCGGTGAAGGCATGGGACAGGAACAGACTGTTCAGCCAGCGGCGCGGCGCGGATTCTTTCCAGGTGATCGTATCAAATGTAACGTTGGAGCTGTATGCCATGGGGAACAAAATATTGCGGCTGACGATGAGCGCTTTGTTCCCCTGCGTTTCCACCACGAGCCACTCGATATCTTCTGCTGTGGTGAGATCGTTGTCCTGCTCGAACCGGCCTAATTTTATGTAATGATTATTAGGTATTAAAATCGTCGCAGGCAGATCCTCCGCCGCGGCATTGGCAATATCCGCCTGCAGCGTGACTGTATTGCTGACGAAGTCGCGCCCGCCGAAGGTGCACTGGGCCGTAAAACGATTGGATCCTTCAACATACTCCAGCTTGATATTTTCCTGAGCGTTATCCCAGAAACCGTCGCCTCTCCACATGTATGTGCCAAACGCGTCAAGGTCGTGGCGGTCGAATTCAGTTCCTCCGCTCCGGTCCGTATAGAATCTGAGCATCCCGGATGTGATCTGCGCTCCTGTAGCCATGTCCACGATATTAAGTTTGAACTGCTTATAATCGAAAGAATTTACCACCGTCACCGCGTACTCAGCGGCACGTCCGCTATTACTGCGATTTGCGCACTCTCTGCCACCCGGGTAAAAAGCGCAGTTGACAGTCTCGCCGTAGTTTGTAACAAAATCTGACGTATACTCGTCGTTTTCGACGGCAACGCGGAGATCCAGCTGGTCCTGCGCCTTGATCGTGAACATGGCGATCCCATTTTTGTTGGTATATGAGTAACCGACCTGTTTCCCGGAAGGTTCGTAGAACAATACTTTAACGCCGGAAATCCTAATTTTGTTATCTTCTCTTTTGCACGCATAGTCCGTCAGCTGAACGTAGAATGTAAAGTCGCCGCTGTATGGACTCACACGGAGTGCTTTGCCCCGATATACCGACGTCGGAAGTTCGTCGGGGGTATGACCGTTATACACCAGGAATCGTACGCGTTCTTTCTGTTGCTCTTCGGTCCAGGAAGAACCTACGGTCAGAGTGTCGGGACGGTACTGCTCGTCCAGCGGTATTTCGTGTTCTGGTTCGGGTTCGGCCGGAGCGTGCTCTTTGATCACTATGTTGACGGGCGTGAGCTGAACATCATATTCTTCGCAATAAATGATCACCCGAACTACTCCGGGTTTGAGGCCGGTCAGCATTCCGTTGTTTCGGAGAATGGCGCAGCCGTTGTCTTCCGCCAGTTTATAACGGACTGTACCGTAAGTGAAGTTGTCAGGTGTCACCATAAAATCGATCATCATGCTCTCTCCGACCTCGATCGTACCTTTCGGGAGGATCGGCTCGATGCGCTTGATCAGGATCTGGTCAGGGTCGATCGTAGGCGTGGGCGCCGATGTCGGAGTGGATGTCGGTGTCTTAGTGGGAGCTGATGTGGGCGTTGCTGTCGGTGTCTTAGTAGGAGCTGAAGAGGGCGTTGCCGTCGCGGTCGGCGCCACAGTCGGAGTCGGGATGGATTCCGGGGTCGTGGTCGGCGGGTCTGCAGTGGCGGAAGAAGCGCCGCCGGCGTAACGGAAACGGAAAACGCAGTTCCAGCCAAAGCTCTCGGACCGGTCGAATTCCGGATAATACGTGCCGGCTTTGCTGACTTCAACGACTACGAAACACTCGTCCGGTATTACTGCGGCGTTGGCCGTAATATCGCGTGTCAGAAGCGCGTTCTCGGCAGCAGAAACCTGATCCGTTTTGCCTTGAATGTGTAACGTGTAAATATAATCACCGCTCGTAGTGTAGATGCTGATTCTTCGAATAGCTGCCCCGGTTCCGGCAACAACAAATCTAAACTTTTCCGGACGCGCGGGGTCAATTCCGTCCACGAGCGGCGCTTCGGTCAAAAGCGCGGCGAAGTCGAGGGGCACTCCGTCCGCGGACAGGAATCCGCCGGCTTGTTCTGAATAAGTCTCGCTCCATGAAAAGCATTTATATGGTTCGGTGGAGCGTATGTATTCCAGCGTAAGGAGGGCGTCTTCTGCAGGTGCAGTCGCATCCGGTGTTGCCGTCGCATCCGGCGTTGCCGCCGCATCGGTCGGATCGTTCGGCAGGTCGGTGTTGTCCGCCGGCATTGCCGTAGGTGTGGCGCTTTGTGAGGTCAGGTCGTCCGTAGCGCTCACGGAGGCTTTTTGCTTGCCCGCACGGAGCTTAATGGATATGAGCACGCCGGCCACGAAGAAGATGGCAACTGTGGCAAGTACGGCGGCGGCCGTGATCCACGGACGCCAGCCGCGTCCGTTCGAGCCGGAACCGGAACCCGAAGCGTAGCCTTTACCGGCTGCTGCGGCAGCGGTCTGCTTTTCCGCGGCAGCCTGTGCGGCCGCGGCATTGTATTCATCGATGATATCTTTCGGCAGTTTTTTCATGAAAGAGGTGAGGCGGGCTTCGTTCATATTGACGCTCCTTTCTTCTTCAGAAACGATTCAAGACCCTTGCGGGTGCGGTGGAGGGTTGACATCACGGTGCCTTCCGCTACGTTCAGTTCGGCGGCGATCTCGCTCACCGAGAGCTCGCGGTAGTAGCGGGCAACAAAAATCAGCCGCTTTTTCCGGTCGATGCCCCGGAGATATTCGCCGATCATTCCGGCGATCTCTGCGGCGTTTTCCGCGTCGTCCGTGCGGTCCGGCGCGGCGGGTTCGGTGGCGAGCGCGTCCAGCGGCAGCAGCTCTTCCGGCGGGATGTCCTTCTGCCGGCGGCTCTTGCGGTAACGGTCAATAGCCTGGTTGCGCACGATGCCAGCCACATACGCGGACAATTTCTCCGGCGCGGCAGGCGGGATGCTGTCCCAGACTTTGAGGTAGGCGTCGTTGACGCATTCGGCGGCGTCGGCTTCGTTTTTCAGGACGTCAACGGCGACCGCGCGGCAATACTTTCCATACTTCCGCTCGAGCTCCGTTATGGCCTGTTCATCGCGCCGGTCAAACAGCATTATCAGTTCTTTGTCAGTCATTCGCCGGTACCTCCTGCACCTATACAGACGAAATAAAAACGTTGTCCATTCCAATTATATCACTTTTTTTGTATAATTGTCCCGGCAGCTGCGCTGCGGCGAAAGGAGTGCTGAAAATATGCGGATCGATGGGGAGGGTTATTCGTTTGAACTGCCGGACAACTGGAACGGTATCGTCGGTGTGTCCCGCATCCGGGGCGGTGTGACGCTCAGGCTTTTGTGGGAGGATGGCCGGACGCACAGCAGCGTGCTGGCAACTTTTAAAGCGGTGAAGCGTCCCGCGGCAGTGAAAGGGGACAACGAGCGCATCGGTATTCTGACGTACCCCTCGGGTGAGTCGCGAACGCTGGTGGCGGTATACGGCCGCGAAGGCGCGTGCAGCGAAGAAAACGCTGATCTCTACTGGCGACTGTTCGACAAATTATATTTTGTATATAAAAGCATCCGGCCCGCAGGAGGATACTCCTGGCAGATGTTTTAAACATTATGACATTATATATGGTTTCGGCCTACACTATGCCTTGCTGCGGAGGCCGCAATTCCTTCTTTTGTCAATTGTGGCCTCCCGAACGAGAAGAATCGGAGGCCGCAATTCCTTCTTTTTTCAATTGTGGCCTCCTGAACGAGAAAAATCGGAGGCCGCAATTCCTTCTTTCGCCAATTGTGGCCTCCCGAACGAGAAGAATCGGAGGCCGCAATTTATTCTATTCTCAATTGTGGCCTCCCAAACGAGAAAAAGCGGAGGCCGAAAAGAACGAATAAAGCGATTTCGTCCTACGTATCATATTGCTCACAAAGCAGCCGAATCAAAAGTGAAATGAAAAGTGAGAAAATGCGAGAAAATGCGAAAAACAAAGAGAAAATCAAAGAAACAGAGATATATTTCAATTTTAACGCAAAAAGTGCTTGACAGCGGGCGGCGGAAGGAGTAGAATGTGCCGCGTTCGCCGCCGAAAGCGGGGAAATGTTAATCAGGAGGAATACCAAGCTATGGGTACATATTCAGCTAAAGCCGCGGATGTTGATGCGGCGAAG
The DNA here is from genome assembly GCA_017620915.1 of Clostridia bacterium. Taxonomy (GTDB): domain Bacteria; phylum Bacillota; class Clostridia; order UBA1212; family UBA1255; genus UBA1255. The sequence goes on from JAFZSK010000096.1 coordinate 42,785, forward strand.
AAGAAATGGTACGTGATCGATGCCGAAGGAAAGACCCTGGGAAGATTGGCCACAGTCGTTGCCACCCTGCTCACGGGCAAGAATAAACCCGAATTTACGCCGAATCAGGACACCGGAGATTTCGTTATTGTCCTCAACGCGGATAAAGTCGTGCTTACCGGCAAGAAATACACCGACAAACTTTACCGTCACCACACCGGTTACGCCGGCGGCCTGAAGGAAGTCAACTACAAAGAAATGGTCAAGCGTCACCCCACTTATCCGGTAGAAGCGGCCGTTCGCGGCATGCTCCCGAAGAACGCGCTGGGACGCCAGATGTTCAGAAAACTCAAGGTCTACGCAGGCGCGGAGCACGAGCATCAGGCTCAGAAGCCCGAAACGTACGAGCTGTAAGAGCGGTTTAGGAGGACACAGTCATGGCAGATACATATTTTGCAACAGGTAGAAGAAAGAAATCCGTCGCCAGAGTCGAACTGCTCCCCGGCAACGGCACTGTCACCATCAACGAGAAGAGCATCGACGAGTATTTCGGCCTTGAGACGCTGAAACTCATCGTTCGCCAGCCCCTGGAACTCACCGGCAACGCCGGCAAGTTCGACGTCAAGTGCAAAGTCACCGGCGGCGGCTTCACCGGTCAGGCGGGCGCCATCCGTCACGGCATCTCCAGAGCGCTCGTGGAAGCGGATCCGGACAGCAAAGCAGCTCTCAAGCAGGGCGGTTTCCTTACCAGAGACCCCAGAATGAAAGAGAGAAAGAAGTACGGTCTCAAAAAAGCGAGAAGAGCGCCGCAGTTCAGCAAGCGTTGATCTGGTTTTTCGATTGGACTTCAGGACCCCGGATGCAAATTCGGGGTTCTTGTGGATTATAGGGGTAACGGGGACAATGTGATCCCCGGATACGGCGGGGACAATGGGCACGCGATCCGGCATAAGAAAGAAAACGACAAAAAGCGCGGCGCAGACAGTGCGCGAGGGCATGAAACTGGCGGGCGAATTGCAGCCGGGAGATATCGTGCTGCTTTCGGGCGATCTCGGCGCGGGCAAGACGCACTTCACCAAAGGCATCCTTAAAGGGCTGGGCGCGGCGGAGGACGCGGTGAGTCCGTCGTTTACCATTGTCAACGAACACCGCACCGGCCGCGTGCCGCTGATCCATATGGATGTGTACCGGCTGGGGGACATTGACGAACTGTACGAGCTGGGGTTTGAGGAATACCTTACCGGCGAGGCGGTCGTCGTGATCGAGTGGGCGGACAAGTTTCCCGAACTGGCGGAGCTGCCGGGGCGCGTGTTCAGCGTTGACATCCGGCGGCGGGATGATATCGACCCCGACCGGCGCGAGATCCGTACAAGGCGGCCGGACGGCAGGGAGGACAATAAATGCTGATACTTGCTATTGACACTTCGTGCGCCAACGCGGGCGTCTGCCTGATGCGCGGCGGCAATGTGCTGGGCACGGTCTCCCAGGCGGACAAACGCACCCATTCCGTGAAGCTGCTGCCGGAGATACAGGCGCTCATGGAATCGCACGGTGTTGCGCCCGCGGAGCCGGATCTGTTCGCGGTCACCACGGGCCCAGGGTCGTTTACCGGCGTGCGGATCGGGGCGGCAACGGCCAAAATGCTGGCGTACGCGGCGGGGAAGCCGCTGGTGGGCGTCAATACGCTGGACGTGCTGGCGGGGGATATTGACGGCGACGGATACGTGCTTTCGCTGATCGACGCGCGCAACCTGCGGGCGTACGGACGGCTTTACCGGGGCGGCAGGCAATTGACCCCGGGCGCGGTGGACAAAGTGACCGCGCTTATCGGCGCGCTGCCGGAAGAGGCGCGGGGGAAGAAGATCATTGTCCGCGGCGACGCGGTGCTGAACCCCGGGATACGCGCGGAACTGGCCGCTGCGGGCGATTTTGAATTCGTGCCTGAGTCGGACCGGGCATACCCGGATCCGGCGGTCCTGGCGGCAATGGCGGGCCAAATTTTCGACGCAGCCGGACGCGACGCCGCGCGCTTCGCGCCGGAAAAGCTCCGGATCGAGTATATGAAGGACTGGTGACTATGAGCGGCGTCAACGATCTCCGGGCGATGATACCCGAATTTGCGCGCCTGGAAGCGGCGTGCTTCGCCGTGCCGTGGAGCGCGCAGATGCTGACGGAGTCGCTGGAGTCCGGTCTGTATATTTTCACATTTGTCAAACAAGATGATGTGCTGGCGGGCTACGCGTGCGGGCTGATCGCCGGCGACCAGGGCGAGATCGACCGGATCTGCGTGCTGCCGGAGTTTCGGCGGCGGGGCATCGGCGTGCGGCTGCTTTCCGAGCTGAAGACGGCGTTCGTTGCCGCCGGCTGCGGGTCAGTGTTCCTGGAAGTGCGCGCGTCCAACGCGGCGGCGCGGTCAATGTACGAAAAGTTCGGTTTCCGCGAGACCGGCCGGCGCAAGAATTACTATCCGGACGATGACGCGGTGCTGTACGGGACGGTGCTGTAAATTGGACAGACTGAAGCGGGCGCAGCAAATTATCATCGATTCCGGACTGGCAGCGGGCAGCGCGCTTTTAGTGGGCAACGGCCGCGAACTAATTTTTGAAAATTATGCCGGCATTGCCCGCGCGGACGGGACGCTCGCGGACAACACCACGCTCTGGCACATGTATTCCATGACCAAGGCGTTGACGGTCACCGCGGCGCTGATCCTGCTGCAGCGCGGGCAATTGCGTTTAGACGCCCCGGTGAGCGACTATATCCCGGAATTCGGCGCCGGGCGTATCTGTCCCACAATTAAAAACCTGTTCACCATGACTTCCGGGCTCACGTATTTCGGCGGGGAGGAGACGCCCGCGGAACAGGCGTTTTTCCGGGAGTGGAAGGCGGATATCGACCGCGGCGCACCGTGGGGAACAGTAAAGTTTGCTAAAAAACTCGCTGCGCTGCCGCCCGCGTTCGAGCCGGGGGCCCGGTTTCAGTACGGATTGTCTCACGACGTGCTGGGCGCGGTCGTCGAGGTTATTTCCGGCAATACACTGGAGTACTTTTGCCGCCGTGAACTGTTCGAACCGCTGGAAATGCGCGATTCCTACTGGTGTCAATCCGTGCCGCTTGACAGTTCTGACCGCCTCGCGGAGTGCCTCGATTTTTTGAACAGGGGTCAGACCCCATATTCAAAAAATCCGTGCGCGATCCAGCCGCTGCCGGGCCGGCCGGTGCCGGGACATCCGGAGATATTTGACCCGCTCATGTTCTCCGGCGGCGCGGGACTGGTGGCCACGGCGCGGGATTACGGCAAGTTCCTGGATATGCTGTTGAGACCGGAGGAAACGGGGATACTCACGCCGGAAACGGCGGCACTGTTGACGCGGCCGGCACTCACTCCGGCGCAGCGGGTAACGTACAATCTACCCGGCGCGGACCGCTGCCACTTCGGGCCCGAATACACGTACAGCCTGGGGATGCGGGTGCTGGAGCGGCCGGATATTGACGCCGCACATGGCGGACTAAACGAATTCGGCTGGTCGGGGGCGCTGGGGACGTGGTTTTTTGTTGACCCTGAGGACGGCGTGTGGTTCCTGTACCTGCACCAGCACGTCCCCGCGGAGCACGCCCGGTTCATTCCGGAACTGCGGCGGGTGTTTTACGAGATCATCAAACGCGTTGACTGAAACGCGAAAAGGAGCATTTATATGACATCATCCGGTGATATTATCGAAACGGCGGCGAAAACGGCGCGCATCGGCATATTCGGCGTCGGCCACGGCGTATACTGGGAGCAGTTCCCGGGGCTCCGGGAAAAGCTGATGGAATACCACGGGGTGTTCCGCGGCAAAGTGGAGCGGTGCGGCGTCGAAGTCGTGGACTTCGGCATGTCCGACTCCAGTCAGAAAGCAATTGTAATACTGGATCAGATACAGCGCGCGCAGCCGGATCTGGTGTTCTGCAATATGTTGACCTACGCTACATCTTCGGTGTTCGCGCCGATCGTGCGGGAACTGCGGATGCCGCTGGTATTGACCGCGCTCCAGCCGCTCAGGCACATGGATTACTCCAACGCCAGCACACGCCAGCAGTTGGAAAACGATAATATCTGTTCCGTGCCCGAGTTCACCGGCGTGGCGGAACGGATGGGGGGCCGGATCGCGGATGTGATCATCGGCACGCTGTACGGGGACAACGACGCGGACGCCCAGATCGCCGAATGGTGCGATGTAGCGCGGGTACTTCACGGTCTCAAAGGCGCGCGGTTCGGATTGATGGGCCACGTGCTGGAGGCAATGTACGACATGCACGCGGATCCCACCGCGATCTCCGCCGCCTTTGGCGTGCACGTGCCGCTGCTGGAACCGGACGAAGTGCTGGCGCTGGCGAAGCAGGTGACGGAGGCGGAAATTGACGCCCGCTGCCGCCTGATCGAGGAACGCTTCGACACGCCGGATCCGGTGTCCGACCCCGTGACGGCAAAATTGACTCCGGAAGACCTGCGCAGTTCCGCGCGCGCCTCTGTGGCACTGGACCGTTTCGTGGCGGACAACGCCCTCACCGGCCTCGCATACTATTACGGCGGACAGCCCGGTTCGGAGCTGCGCGACCTGCTTAGCGCGTTCATCGTGGGCAATTCGCTCCTGATCGCCCGCGGCATCCCCATGTGCGGCGAATTCGACATCAAGACCTGCATCGCGATGTTCATAATGGATCGGCTGGGCATGGGCGGCAGTTTTGCCGAATTCCACCCCTTCGACTTCGACGAAGACTTCATTTTCGTGGGCCACGACGGCCCGCATCATCTGGCAGTGGCCGAGGGCAGACCGGTACTGCGCAGCCTGCGCAAATATCACGGCAAACCCGGCTCCGGCGCGTCGGTGGAATTCAAACTGCGCGAAGGCCCGATCACGATGCTGGGCATCACGCAGACGGGCCGCGGACAATTCAAATTCGTGGTAGGCGAGGGCTGGTCGAAGCACGGTCCGATCCCGCCCACGGGCAATACCAACACTCGCGGCTTCTTCGAACCGGACACCCGTTCTTTCGTCAAAAAGTGGGTAATGGCCGGACCGACGCATCATTTCGCGCTGGGCGTGGGACACCGCGCGGAGGCAATACGCAAAGTCGCCGAAGCGCTGGGCATCGAGTGTGAGGTCGTCAGGTAGTTCATATCAAGTGACTATTGTATTTTATTCAAAATAATAGTAAAATATCATCGGAAGTCACGGGACAGACCCGGAGTTACTACTCTGCAGGAGGTAAGTTATGTTTTGCAGCAACTGTGGAAAAAAATTAGAAGACGGTTCGAAGTTTTGCCCTGAGTGCGGCGAAGTGTTCGTACAGGAGGCGGCAAACGCGGTCCAGCAGGCTGGCACGGAATTTGCCGGTGCCGTCGCACAGACCGCTAACGATTTCGAAAACCGTGTCGAGAACCTCGCTGCCGTCAAGGATGACAGCGCTACGGTATTTATTTCGAATACAGAAGAATCTGACCCTTCAACGGTCATGATCAACAATCAGGCGGAGGAAGCTGAGCGCGAAGCGCGCAGAATAGAGGAAGAAGCCGCGGCGCAGATCGCCCGCGCTAAAGCCAAAGCGGAAGAAGCCCGTGCTAAAGCGGAAGCCGCGAGAGCCGCTCAGATGGAAAAAGCCCGTGAGGAAATGCGCCAGAAAGCCCGTATAGATGCTACCGAGGCGGTCAATCTGGCCAACTACAAGATCTCGCAGGCGGCGCAGGTCAATGAAACGCAGAAAAAAGCCGAAGCCGAAGCGGTGCTGGCTCACCAGAAAGCCCAGGAAGTCATCCAGGCCGCTCAGGATCTGGGAGTTACCGGGATCCCTGCACTGGCCGCACTTCCCGAGGCGCAGCCGATCCGGGAGTTCTCCGATTCACCGAGACTGGATCAGCCGGTGAACTACGGCGATGCCGCTCCTCAGACATATACGGCGGAAACGGAGCCGGTCAAATATGTCCGTCCCATCGGATACATTCTCTGGCAGCTCCTGTACTCTATTCCCGTGATCGGCTGGGTCTTCCTGATCGTTCATACTTTCAGCAGAAAGAACCGCAACCTGAAATACTACGCTATTTCGTTCTGGATCCGGCTGGTCATCCTGCTGATCATCGCGGCGATAGGTCTCCTGCTGTACGTGATCTTCAGAGATAACGCGTACGTCGCGGGGTTCCGTGATAATATAGTGCGCCCGATCTGGGATATCATCGCGACCCTGTTCAAGTAATAAACCGGCTTTATTAATCGAGATCCTTCTGGTAAGGGGGTAGTATTGACTATGGATATCAAAATCATCAAAACAAACGCGCCGAAAGCAAAACCGCAGGACCAGTCTAAACTCGGCTTCGGCAAGATCTTTACCGACCATATGTTCATTATGGATTACGACGAAGGTCAGGGCTGGCATGACGCGCGCATCGTACCGTACGGCCCGATCTCGCTGGATCCGTCCGCAATGATCTTCCATTACGGCCAGGGTATTTTCGAGGGCATGAAGGCGTACCGCACGCCGGACGGACGCACGCTGCTGTTCCGTCCGCAGAAGAATTTCGAGCGCGCCAACATCTCCAACGAGCGCCTGTGCATCCCGCCGATCGACGAAGCGTTCGCGCTGGAGGCGCTGAAAGAGCTGGTGCGCGTTGACATCGACTGGGTGCCTACCAACGAAGGCACGTCGCTGTACGTGCGGCCGTTCATCATTGCCGTTGACCCGCAGCTGGGCGTGCATCCCGCGAGCCACTATCTGTTTATGATCATATTGTCCCCGGTGGGTGCATACTATCCTGAAGGGCTGAATCCGGTCAAGATCTACGTCGAAGACGACTACGTGCGCGCGGTCAAAGGCGGCATCGGTTTCGCCAAGACGCCGGGCAACTACGCCGCGTCGATCCGCGCCCAGGAAAAAGCGGCGGAGCTCCATTACACACAGGTGCTGTGGCTGGACGGCGTAGAGCGCAAGTACATCGAAGAAGTCGGTACGATGAACGTGTTCTTCGTGATCGACGGCACGGTGGTAACTCCGATGCTGAACGGCAGTATCCTGGCGGGCGTAACGCGCGATTCCTCCATCCAGCTGCTGAAGGGCTGGGGCTACAAAGTTGAAGAGCGCCGCCTGGGGATCAAGGAAGTGTACGACGCGTACAACGCGGGCAAACTGGACGAAGTATTCGGCACCGGCACCGCGGCGGTCATTTCTCCGGTGGGCGAGCTCAACTGGGAAGGCCACATCATGACCATCAACAACGGCGAGATCGGACCGATCTCCCAGAAACTGTACAACACCATCACCGGTATCCAGTCGGGCAAACTGCCTGACTTGCTGGGCTGGACCGTGGAGGTCTGAGCGCAGGGACAATTGATTAATTGATCAATAACAGGCTGTCTGAAAACTGCCGCGGCAGGCTATTGGACAGCCTCTTTTTTTGCTCGCTAACGGCTGTTTTCTGTGATATAATTGCCGCAGGGAGTGATGACGATGCTGTTCTTCTTTTTACGCCACGCAGATCCGGATTACGAACACGATTCACTGACGCCCCGAGGATTCAGGCAGGCGGAGGCGCTGGCCAAACGGCTGGCGGTGTACGGTCTGAATGAGGTGTATACGTCAAGTCTGAACCGGGCGGTATTGACCGCGAAACCTACGTGCGAGCTGCTGGGATTGACGCCGGTATTGTGCGACTGGGCGCGCGAAGATCACCCGTGGCGCGAACTGACCGTACCGCGGGAGGGCGGCGGGATCACCTGGCCGTTTTTCACCGCGAAATACAACCGGCTGTTCAACGATTCGGAGGTGCTCGCGCTGGGCCGAAACTGGGCGGATTCGCCGCTGTTCGCGGACACGACGTTCAAGCAGAGTTACGAACATACGCAGCGGGAAGCGGACGCTTTCTTCCTGTCCCTAGGCTATCGCCACGATCCCGCGCGCGGAATATACATACCTGAGAAGGAGAACGGAAAGCGCGTCGCGCTGTTCGCGCACCAGGGCTTCGGCATGATCTTCCTGAGCTGCGTGCTGGATATACCGTTCCCGCTGTTCAGCTCCCACTTCGACCTGAGCCACAGCAGCATGACGGTGCTGGAATTCAGCCCCAACAGCGAAGGCGTCGTCATTCCCAAAGTGCTGATGCTTTCCAACGACAGCCATCTGTATAAGGAAGGGCTGCCTACGTGGTACCAAAACGTTATCAAGATATAGAATTAATTAAGTCTCTGGATAGAATTGAGAATTAAGTATTGACCTTGGTGGTATAATATTATGAGCGGGCAAGGCTCGCAAAGTATAATAAACCGGGCGGAGCGGCGGTCTGTGCGGCAATAACAGGCTGTGCTTCGCTGCAATAAAAGGAAGGATTATCAAATGTCAAAAAAACAGTTCAAGACCGAATCGAAAAAACTGCTGGATATGATGATCAACTCCATCTATACCCACAAAGAGATTTTTTTGAGGGAACTGATCTCCAACGCCAGCGACGCAATTGACAAACTGTATTTCCGGTCATTGACGGACAGCAGCATCACGCTGAACCGTGCGGATTATGAGATCCGCATCGTACCCGACACCGCCACGCGCACGCTGGAGATCCGGGACAACGGCATCGGCATGACAAAAGAAGAACTCGAGAACAATCTGGGCACCATTGCCCGCAGCGGTTCGTTCGAGTTCAAGCGTGCGGACAACGCTGCCGGCAGCGCTGTTGACCCCGCGTCAAACACGGATCCCGACATTGACATCATCGGTCAATTCGGCGTGGGCTTCTACTCCTCGTTCATGGTGAGCGACCTGGTGACGGTGGAGAGCCGCGCCTGGGGCGCCGATGAAGCGTACATGTGGAAATCTTCCGGCACCGACGGCTACACCGTGGAGCCCTGCGACAAGAGCGACGCCGGAACCGTGGTCACTCTGCATCTGAAGCCGGATGCTGAAGACGAGAACTACAGCGAATTCCTGGACGAATGGAAACTCAAGGAACTGGTCAAAAAATACAGCGACTACATCCGCTACCCGATCCGCATGGAAGTGACCAAGTCGCGCAGGAAGGCGGACAGCCCCGAGGACAAACCAGAATACGAAAGCTACCGCGAGGACGAGACTCTGAATACGATGGTGCCCATCTGGAAACGGCCGCAGGACCAGGTCACGGACGAGGAGTACGCGGACTTCTACCGCAATAAGTTCTACGACTACGAAGCGCCGCTCAAGGTGATCCGCCAGAAGACCGAAGGCATGTCCAGCTTTGAAGCGCTGCTGTTTATCCCGGCCCGGGCGCCCTTCGATTACTACAGCCGCGAGTACGAAAAAGGCCTGCAGCTCTATTCCAGCGGCGTGATGATCATGGAGAAGTGCAAGGAGCTGATCCCGGATTACTTCAGTTTCGTGCGGGGGCTCGTGGACAGCGCCGATCTGTCGCTGAACATCTCCCGGGAAATGCTGCAGCACGACCGCCAGCTGAAAGTGATCGGCCGCGCGGTGGAGAAAAAGATCGCTTCCGAGCTGACCAAAATGCTGGAGAACGACCGCGAGAAATACGAGCAGTTCTTCAAGGCGTTCGGACGGCAGCTCAAGTACGGGCTGTACATGGATTACGGCGCGCACAAAGACGTGCTGCAGGATCTGCTGCTGTTCAAGTCGTCGTATGAAGCGGAAGCAGTTGACAACGCCGGATCCGGGGAGGACGATAACGCGGAGAGTACGCCGGCGTACGTTCCGAAATTGACCACGCTCAAAGAATACACCGCGCGCATGAAAGAAGACCAGAAAAAGATCTACTACGCCGCGGGCGAGAGCGAGAACCAGATCAAACTGCTGCCGCAGGTGGAATCGGTGCTGGCACACGGGTTCGAAGTACTGTATCTGACCGAAGATGTGGACGAATTCGCGCTGCAGATGCTGCGTACGTACGCGGACAAGGAGTTTCTGAACGTGCAGCGGGACGAGCTGGATATCGCCACCGAGGAAGAGAAAGAAAGCGTCAAGAAAGAGAACGAACAGAGCGCGGACCTGTTGAACTTCATGAAGGACTCGCTCGGGGACGCGGTCAACGCGGTGCGCTTTACCAACACCCTCAATCAGCATCCGGTCAGCCTGTCCAGCGAAGGCATGCTGTCAATGGGCATGGAAAAGACGCTCAAACAGATGCCCGGCGCTGAAGAGGGCGGCGTGAAGGCGCAGCTGGTGCTGGAGATCAACCTCGACCATCCGCTGGCCGGCCGGCTCAAGGAACTGTACGGCGCGGACAACGACAAGCTGGCCCGCTACACCAAGATCCTCTACGCCCAGGCGCGGCTCATCAGCGGCCTCTCCCTGGACAATCCCGCCGAGATCGGCGATATGGTCGCTGACCTGATGCTGTAATGTAGATCTGACTTAACACAAAAAAACGCCCCGGCCGGCCGAAACAGCACCGGGGCGCTTATTTATGCCCACTATTTATTTTCAATAAGCAAGCCCAGCGCGCAGCGCACGGCGGTGAATACTTCTTCGTCGGTGGTGTATTGACCCAGCGACGTGGTGATCTGCTTGATGATCAATTCCAGTTTCTCAGAGCCGTAAAGCTGCTCAAACAGCGTAAGATACTCGAAATCCTCGATACCGTCGCGGATGCACTCGAGCCGCAGCGAACCGACCGGCTCCTCCACACCGATATAATGGCCCGAATAGACCAGCACGCCGTTGCCGTATATGTCGTAGGGAGTTGCCCCCGTCGCCACCTCGTGCTTTGAATTCCAGCCGAAATCCGGATTGCCCTTGGCGTCAGTGGAAGGATACCAGTCATTTACCAGGTAGTACAGGAAATTGTCCACATTATATAACTTCTGCTGCCAGAACAGGATCCGGCAGCGCACCGCCTGAGTCTCGATGGAGATGGTGATCTCCGGAGACTGGGGGTACCGTGTTACATACCACCAGACGTCGTCGCCTTCGGCCTGTTGCTTCGCCATGCGCTCCGGGAAGGTCCCCAGCTGTTTCTCGATGGCGCTTCCGACGCGGTAGGTGAGAGTCGGATCCCGCCGGAAATCGTCAAGTGTGTTGTAGAAGAACGTGTGCGGACACCAGGAATTCACGTATTCGCTCACGTATTCAAAGAAGTCGGTCTTGCTTTCCGGGTCCAGGGCCATGTCGTAGTGCATCGGGACAATATAGTGATACCCGGGGAAGTAGGTGGCAAACAATTCGCCCTCGGAATTGACCTGGTTGAGTGCCTCCATAGACAGGGGCTCGTCAACGTGATAGAAGTAGGCTTTGTTCAGCCATTCCGGGTTCTGGGACAAATAATTATACGCCGACTTGACGTTCTCTGCCGTGGGGTCAACTTTCCATCCCAGCGGGTTGAAAGCCACAACTCGCGGATTCGCCACATATTCCTGCAGGATCGGGTCTTCATACGCGCCGCCGTCGCTGTAGGGGAGAGTGTACGCGCACACCCGGTTCTCCAGCAGAAGGTCGTAATACTTTCTGTACATCACACCTTCGTCGCCCTCGTACAGCTCGTGGTTCACGTACACCGCCCACCAGGACAGATCCATCTGGGTCTTGCATGTGGTCGCCTCCGGGAGCGCGAAATCGTACACGTACGCGTAAACTTTCGCTTTCTTCAGTTCGCGTCCTTCGGCGTCAATTATTGTGAGCTCGGCGGTATAATCTCCGGCGGTGCTTGATTCTTCGGTGAACAATTTGATGATGAACAGCTGGCTCCGGTCCGCCTTAAGCGAGAACGGCGCGTCCAGCCGGGGTATCGGGTCAACGATAGATTTACCCTGCACGTCGTCGAAATAACTGCCGTAGTAGAGTTCGGTGCGAAGCGTTTCTCCTTTGGAGTTCGCGAAATCAGTGATCCGGGCGGTCAGCCCCTCCCGGTCCGTTTGGGACGCCAGCAGGAACTGGCAGTCTTCGATCTCGTTTTTAGCCAGGTACATCTTATATGTGTTGCGGCCGGTAGACGCGGTGGACTCGGCGGGAGTTTTGGTATATGTGTGGTCAAACCACAGTTCCAGCGTACTGTCTTCATTGGCCGCGGTCAATTTCGTATTGTCCGGCCCGGTCAACGCCACGGTCTTCAGCAACGCTTCTGCTTCTTTCTGCTGCTTGTTCGTGAGCAGGTGCGGATCCGGCTCGCTGTGTGCTTTCATGAAGTCGGCCACATCTGCCGAGTCCTTCAGAAACGTCAACGACGCTATATGCACCTTTTCGCCGCCCTGCAGTGCCGTACGCATAAAGTCGAAGCGAAAACCGTGCACCGTGCCGGAGAAATCTTCGCCGGACAGGTCGAAGATAAGATATTGCCAGCCGCTCTCAGTGTTGTCAAACAGCGCCACCCGGCTGTGTCCCGCCTGCGCACCGGCAACCGCGCCCGCCGCGAAGAACAGTTCAAACTCCGAATTCGTGCATTTTTCCTGCTTCAGCTTCAGTACGATGTATTTGTAGTCGTCGCCGGATACCGGTTCGAAACCCAGCGAACGCACATATTCCTCATACGCGAACCAGATGAACGGATCCTCCGTAGCGTCGGTGGTCTCCAGCACTACGGTATGGCCCTCTTTGCGGTCCTTTCCGGCGTACGCCTTGCAGCCGTTCGGGCCGGTGAAGTATTTGACGATCTGCTCGCCGTCCGCGTGGACTTTGTCCGGCGACGTGGTCTTGCCGCCGCGGCACGCGGTCAATGCCGCCGCCATTGCGATCACCAGCGTCAATACCGCCGCGATCAATATTCTCGTTGTCGATCTGCTTCGCCTGTACATAATTTGCGCCTCGCTCGCTCTGATCTGTTGTACTGCTATTATATACCGCGGGCGGAGACAATGGCAAATTTCAGTTTTAAGTTATAAGTTTTAAGTTTTAAGTTATGGTTTTAAGTTTTAAGTTTTAAGTGGCCCGGCCGGCTGCATCTGTGAACTGCGTAAACAGCAAAAAGTAAGACACTTTCACTCGTTTGAGCAAGTTTGTCTTACTTTTAAGTAATAACGGGTATTAAACGGCATCTATACCATGCTACTTGAATATCAATGCGGATGATCTTATAATAACGCAGAAAAAGTTAAGGCAAAGCTTTAACGGTCAAATATTGGGAAAGCACCAGGTTGCTGATCACAGAAACTATGCAGGATATTACAGACAAATACACAAGCAAAGAATACAAACTGTCCCGCCGCGCGTACATTACCGAATGCATGTTCGAGTATCTGGTGGCGCTGCTGGTGGCCGATGCGTTTATCGCGAAGCTGCTCAAGTATCTCGGCGCGAGCGATGCGCTGTGCGGCGTGATCTCATCGCTGATCTCATTGTCGTTCCTGTTTCAGATCTTCTCGGTCCTGGTAATGGGCCGGATCCGCAATATGAAAAAGACCGCGATCATTTTTCACGCGGCAGCGCAGTTTTTGTTTTCCTGCCTGTATCTGATACCGTTTCTGCGGGCGGACAACGGGGCGCGGCGCGGCATATTCATTGCCTGCATATTGTGCGCATATTTCGGCAACTACTTCGTGACCACGCTGATATACAAGTGGGGCAATACGTTCGTTGACCCCCACCGGCGCGCCAGCTTTTCTTCGCTGAAAGAGATGGTATCGCTGTTCACCGGCATGATCGTTTCGCTGGCGCTCGGCTACGCCATCGATCAGATGGACAAAAGCGGCGATCTGACGCGCGGCTTTCTGCTGTCGTCAATATGCATGTTCATTTTCTGCGCCGCCGACCTGATCTGCCTGCTCCTGATCAAAAACGACAAAAAGACCGAAACGGAAACAGTGCCGCCGCCGAAACTGTCCGAGATCATGCGCAATACTTTCGGGAACCGCAACTACGTCAAAACCGTTATCCTCAAATGCCTGTGGTGGGGCGGAGTCTACACTACGATCGGCTTCCTGGGCACATACAAGCAGGAGGAGCTGTTTTACACCCTGGCGCAGATACAGATAATAAACATAATCGCCTGCGGCTGCCGGTTCGCGATCTCGAAGCTGTTCGGCCGGTTCTCGGACAAGCACGGTTTCGTGCGCGGCATCCAGCTGGCGCTTACTATTCTCGCTGCCGCGTTTACGGTCAACATGTTCACGGCGCCGAACACCCGGTGGCTGATCATCGTTTTCGTCGTGCTGTACAACATCAGCCAGGCCGGCACGTATCAGAACATGATCAATATAACATACGCGTTTGTTGACGTCAGGTATTTCGTGCAGGCCGCCGCGCTGAAGGACTGCATTGCCGGTGTGTTCGGCTTTCTGTGCGCGCTCGGCTCGGGCAGGCTGCTGGCCGCGATACAGGCAAACGGCAATAAACTGTTCGGCATTCCGGTATACGCGCAGCAGGTGCAGTCGGCAATATCGCTGCTGTTCGTCATTGCCGCGTTCCTGTTCGCGCAGTTTGCGCTGTCGCACGAGAAAACGATGCTGCAATAAAAAAGTGATAAGTTATAAGTGATAAGTTATAAGTTATAACTCGGAACTTGAAACTTAAAACTTGAAACTTATCACTTGAAATTTGCCCCTGTTTTGTGTTACATTGACAGCCGAATAATACTGAGTGGAGAGCGTGTTCATGGAATTTGCGTCGGTACTGTTTATAGAGTTGTTTCTGCCTGTGCTGCTGATACTTTACTATCTGCCGGGGCTGTTCATAAAGACGCCGCAGACGCGCACGCGGGTGCGCAATATACTGCTGCTGGCCGCGAGCCTGCTGTTCTACGCCGTGGGCGGTCTGAAGCAGCTGGGGCTGTTTATCGGCACCATCGCGTTCAACTATATATTCGGTATATTGATCGAGCGTACGGCTGGAGAAGGCGGCGACAGCGGTGTTGATGGCAAAAAACGCGCCAAAGCTGTGTGTGCGCTCGGGATCGTGGTCAACGCCGCAGTACTGGCGCTGTTCAAGTACTTTACGCTGGCGGGCATGCTGATCGTCCGTGTGCGGGAAAGCGGCAGTTTCTTCCGCGCCGTATATATCCTTGGCAATCAGCCCGCGGCGGGCGTTTACAACCTCGCCATGCCGCTGGCGATCTCCTTCACCACTTTCCAGTCCATCGCGTACCTTGCGGACGTGTATCAGCGCAAAGTGCACGCGAGCCGGGAGCCGCTCACCTTTGCGCTGTTTCTGTCGCTGTTCTGCCAGCTGGTGCAGGGCCCGATAATGCGGTACGGCGAGCTGGCGCCGCAGCTGCGGGAGCGCACTGTTGACCTCGAACAGTTCCGGCTCGGGCTCAGACGGTTCTGCTACGGTATGGGTAAAAAGGTGCTGATCGCCAATACTGTTGCCGCCGCGGCCAACAAGATCTGGGGCGCCGAAAAGATCCCGGACCTGGGTTCCGGCATCGCGTGGCTGGGTCTCGTGCTGTTCACGCTGCAGATATACTACGATTTCTCCGGTTACACCGACATGGCCATCGGCATCGGCGGCATGCTGGGCTTCCGGATCAGTGAAAACTTCGATTATCCGTACACCTCGCTCTCGATACAGGAGTTCTGGCGGAGATGGCATATCACGTTGTCCTCCTGGTTCCGCGACTATATCTACATCCCGCTGGGCGGCAGCCGCGTCCCCCTCGGCCGGATCTGCTTCAACCTGCTGGTGGTATTCTTTGTCACCGGAATATGGCACGGCGCTTCCTTGAATTTCATACTGTGGGGCCTTCTTTTCGCGCTGTTCAGCGTGCTGGAGCGGCTGTTCCTCGGAAAACTGCTTAAGAAGAATCCGGTCAAGCCGGTCAACTGGCTGTACACGCTGTTCGTGGTGATGATGGGCTGGGTGCTGTTCCGCGCGCCGAGTCTGGCCGCCGCCGTGGAGTATTTCGGTCAATTGTTCGCCTTTAAAGCCTCATCGCAGGGCTACACGGTACTCAGCTACCTGAATTTCGAAGTGATGGCGGCAATGCTCTTCGGCATTTTGCTGTGCGGCTTCGTGCAGCGGCCGCTGAAAAAGGTCAAAGAAAAACTGCAGGACAAGCCGGTGTTTCTGATCGTTGACACCGTGCTGCAGCTGGCAATACTGGCCTGGTCGCTGGTGCTGCTGGTGGCGGGTTCCTACAACCCGTCCATATACGGCAATTTCTAAGGAGGACGGACAATGAACACGCACCGCAAAGTCAGTTTCAAAGCCGTACTCACCGTAGTTGCCGTCGTGCTGGCGGCGGCGGTCGTCGCCGCGCCGTGGCTGATCCACGCAGTGGCAGGGGACAACACAAACGCCGGTGAAGACACCCTCACCGAAAAACGCGAGCTCGCCGAATTCCCGAAAGAGTTTTCCAATGACTGGTTTGCCCGCGTCGAATCGTATTTCACCGACCATTCACCGGCGCGAAACCGTCTGATCGGGCTCAAGACCGCGACGGCGCTTAAGTATGACGGCTTTTACCGCAAAAACGTGAGTCCGGTGCTGACCAATATCGTCATCGGCAAACAGAAGCCGCAGAACGCTCAGCAGCCGGATCCGGACAATTCCGCCGGGCCGGAGGCTACCGTCGACATCGGGTTGATAATTGGTTTCGACACTCCGCGGCCTACAGAATCGCCCGCAGAAACGCCGGTAATTACCGACGCACCGACACCGACGCCTACTCCCGAATTGACCGACGCACCCACGCCCACTCCGACGCCGGAATTGACTGCCACGCCGGAGCTCACGGCCACGCCGGGTGCGACATTGCCGCCGGACGCGACCGCGGAGGCTCCGATCGTCACTGCCACACCCACGCCGGTACCGACCGCCACCCCGACGCCGAAACCTACGCCCACGCCCACGCCGAAACCCACCGCTACGCCCGCGCCGACGCCTACGCCCCATGTGCATAACTTTACGGTGGTCAGATCCAGTACCGCGGATCTGGACAACTACGGCTACACGCTGAAGCGCTGCGCTTCCTGCGGAGAGTATTCATTGACGGATTATGTACCGAAATTGATCGATGACTCGTACCTGGCACCGGAATACGCCGGCGGCGCGATATACGGCAAGCGCGACTGGCTGTTCTACAGCGGCGACAGTTCGGAGGCGTACTATCGGGGCACGAACCTGTTGACCAGTGAAGAGATGGCTTCCTGGAGAGCCGCATTTGAAGCGCTGGATGAAGTCTGCAGGTCGAAGGGCATTGACCTTGTGATCATGGCGGCGCCGAACAAAGAGCAGATGTACCCGGAATATATGCCGAACTATAAGGTGGAGACGCAGAACAAACGGCAGGACGTGTTTCTGAATTATATGCAGGGCAGCAGCGTGCGTTATGTCTACCCGAAGGCGGAACTGACGACAACTAAGATCTTCTACGATGTTTTCTATAAGCAGGATACCCACTGGAACGGCCTGGGCGGCTTTACGGGGGCAATGGCGATCTACCGCGCGCTGGGCCTTCAGACTACCAACGTGTTTGAACTGGATGTGACAGAAAAGACGCGCGAAGGCGGCGACCTGTCCAACTTCAGCGGGTATAAGACAACGTACCGCGACTGGTCGTACTCGTACAAGCCCGGGATCACGACTACGGTGGAATACTTCGAGAATCATGTGACGTCGTCAAATACCGAATTGTCTCAGTTCCATGCCGACGGTGCGCTGTACGCAGACAAAAAGATCGTGGTGCTGGGCGACTCGTTCCGGCACGGGTTGACCGCGGTGCTGAGCAAAGATTTCGGCAGATCCACGTTTGCGCACCGCAAGGAAATGGACTATCAGACGCCGGTGGTGATGGAGGCGCTCGCGGAACTCGGACCGGGCGACGTACTCGTGCTGATGGCGGTGGAACGGTACGACGGACAACTGCCCGGCGCCGCGGATACGCTGCGGGCGATCCTGCAAAACTGAACGGACAATACTGAATGATCGTGATCAATTGACATAGACGGATGGTGTAAGTATTGAAGAACAAACAGATCGATATCCCGCCGGAAGAGAAAAAACGCGCGGGCACGATAATTAAAGAGTACCTGATAATCACCCTGGGCGCACTGCTGATCGCGCTGGAGGTGCATGTGTTTGAGATCCCCAACGGATTTACGATCGGCGGCGTCAGCGGCATCGGTATCGCGCTGGGCAAACTGATCGGTTTCGGGACGACCAATATCATCTCGCTCCTGAACATACTGCTGCTGATACTGGGCTTCGTTTTTCTGGGCCGGTCCTGCGGCATCCGCACGGTGTACTGCTCGCTGATCTATTCGGGGTTCCTGAAACTGCTTGACCTGGTCATGCCAATAAAGCAGCCGCTCACCGACGAGCCGCTGCTGGAACTGTGCTGCGTCATTTTATTGACCGCCATCGGCAGCGGCCTGATCTTCCATTATGAAGCGACCTCCGGCGGCACGGACATCATCGCCATGATCCTGAAAAAATATACGCCGCTGGACGTAGGCAAGGCGCTCCTGTGCGTGGATTTTGTGGTTTCGATCTCCGCGTTTTTCGTGTTCAGCATCAAGATCGGTCTGATCTCGGTGGTGGGCGTGTTCGTGCGCGGTTTCCTGATCGATGCGGTAGTGGAAAACTTCAACAGCTGCAAGTATTTTACGATCATTACGGACAAACCGGAAGAGATCAAAAAGTACGTGCTGGAAGACCTGTCGCGGGGGGCAACGCTCATCCGCGCGGAAGGCGCCTATACCGGTTCGGAAAAGACGGTGGTCTACACGGTGTGCCGCCGTTTTGAGGCGCGGCGCCTTCAGCAGACCGTACACCGTATCGATCCGTCCGCGTTCACAATAATCACCACGAGCAGCGAGATAATCGGGAGCGGGTTCCGACACATCTAATTTAGTCTTTAAATAGAATTGGGAAATTAGATTTAGTGTTTTGGCAGAATTAGGGAATTGTATGGAAGAAGTAAAAACCCGGACGCAGAATATCGACAAATTCAGGGTGCTCAGCGGCAGCTGGCTGAAGATAATTGCCACGGCGGCAATGCTGATCGACCACATTGCGGCAGTATTTTTGCGCAGCGATCCGGTCGCGTTGTTCACGGTCTTCGGGCGCACACTGACGCTGTACGCGCTGCTGCGGGGAATAGGCCGGATCGCGTTTCCGATATATGCGTTTCTGATCACCGAAGGGTTTATCCATACCGGTGACCGCAAGCGTTACGGCATCAGTCTGGCGCTGTTTGCGCTGATTTCCGAGGTGCCATGGGATCTGGTGCATCACGATAAATTCTTTTCGATCGCCTCACAGAATGTGTTTTTCACGCTGTTCCTGGGGTACCTGGCGATCTGTATGGCGGAAAAATACCGGGAAAAACCGTTTATACAGGCGGCCTGGCTGATCGGCCTGCTGATCGTGTCTTTGCTGCTGCGCGCGGATTACGGGATCAGCGGCTACTGCTTTATTGTGTTCATGTATGCGCTGCGGGAGCGCGAACTGCTGCGCGCGGTCATCGGCTGCGGCTTTTTGTCGTCGCGCTGGAAAGCCGGACTGGCTTTTATCCCGATCGCGCTGTACAACGGCAAGCGCGGCTTTATCCGCGGACCCGTGGCTAAATACTTTTTCTACGTTTTTTATCCGCTGCACCTGCTGGTGCTGTACCTGATCAAAGTGTATTGTTGAACAATAATAGAGGCCGCGATCCCGGATAACACCGGTCGCGGCCCTAACTGTCTGATTCCGGTATGATTTTATCGCGTCAGCTGGCCATTGCCTCCAGTCCGGAGATGTAGGAAGCGGCTTCGTGAGTAGCCAGCATGCCGGTGTAGGAGTTGTTCGGGTCGGGGGTGCGTCCTAACTGAGCCAGTGCCAGTTCCCAGCCTACGTCGGTCGCAATGTCTTTTAACGGAGCCAGGTCGCTTCGGGAAGAGATGCTGAGGATCATCTGGACGAGTTCGTTGTCCATGATATTGGTCGTGCTGGCACCGGGCATAAACGCGGAGGCCACCGCCTGATTCATCAATTCGTACACGGTCATGCCGTCTTCCGAGAGCCCGGCTCCCTTAAGCGAATGGCGGTCATTGTAGTACGACGAGACGCTGGTGCATATCTCGGACAACCGCTGCTCGGTCTTGGTCAGCAGTTTGTTAAGGCCGGAGGCAGCATTGATGACAACGTCGTTGCCCGGACGGTAGAAGCCCATGGAACGCAGGGGGACAACGGTCACGAGATCGGCGCTGTTGACCACGTTGAATATATTGGCGGTGTAGTACGCGGGCACCTGGATGCTGTTGTCCGCGGGAGTGTGCAGCGTCAACGACGGCGCGATGGGGTAGATATAATTCAGCGCGGTGCTGCGGGCGTCGTTGTACAGGAGGCCCAGCAGGTTTGCCACTGAACCGCCGCGGGAGTGGCCGCAGATCAGCAGCAGCGCGTCGGGGTCCTTGGAGATCGTAGACTTGGTGGCGTTGAAGATCTCATCCGCCGCGGCTTTGAAGTTCTCGGCATAGAGCGTATTGTCGGAGTGAGAGGGGGCAATATCCACGTTGGAATACCATTCGCCGCCAACAGTGTGCAGTATCAGTATCACATACACGGTGCGGGTCTGACCGCCCATATCGATATAGCCTTTCGCGAAGGTGTACGCGGAAGTGTGAGACCGGTCGCTGGAATCTTTGCCGTAATGATTCTGGCCCAGCACAGTGAAGTTGTGGCTTTCCGTAGCGGCTTTGACCTCGGCCGCGGTCTCACCGGCACTGCTCATTTTAAGCAGCTCGAGCGCCAGCTTCGCGCTGAATTCGGTGCTGCTGGCGGGGATCGTCAGCCCTGTGATCTTGCGCACGTTGGGGTCTTCCGTAGGCGCGGGAGTTTTAGTCGGAGCCGGAGTCTTGGTAGGTGCCGGCGTCGGAGTTTTGGTAGGTGCGGGAGTGGGCGTTTTGGTGGGCGCCGGAGTAGGTGTCTTAGTCGGGGCCGGCGTGGGCGCAGCGGTGGCAGCGGGCGTATCGGTAGGCGCAGCGGTCGGTCCTTCCGTCGGAGCCGGCGTAGATTCTTCGGTGGGGACAGCGGTCGGCTCGTTCGTGATCACAGGCGCATCTGTTAAGACCGGCGCGTCAGTTACGACCGGCGCGTCAGTTACGACCGGTGCGTCGGTGACCACGGGCGCCTCGGTCACGACCGGATCGCCGCTGGCATCCGGTGCATCGGTGACCACGGGCTCATTTGTATTGACCGGTTCGTCCGTGGGGGCGATCACCACATCATCGGTTTTGTCCGGCGTGTTCGGCGGATCCTTGACGCCGCAGGCCGCCGCGCAGAGCAGCAGCGCAAGCACGAGCAGCAGTACGCCGGCAGCTTTGATATTGAAAAGTTTATGCAGTCTGAACGATATTTTTTTCATGATCTTTCTCCGTTTTCCCGCGTTGCCCGAATGGGAAATTTAATGGCTTTCAACTGCGTTTTTGGGCAGTTCTGTATTATTTTACATTATTCCGGCCTGTATTACAACATTTAATTTGGCGTTTGTGCCTGTTTGCGTCTGCCCCGGAGCGTCAGGACAGCTGCCGCCGCGCCGCCCGCGGCAAGCAACGCCAGCCCCGGGATCAGCACCGCTTTCCAGGGGAACCCGGAGGAGCGGGCATTGTCCGTATCTTCCGGGCCCGGCTCGCCGGCGTACAGTTCGATGCCCGCGATGGTTTTGTCCGCGGTATTGCTGCCGAGGTTCAGCCAGAGCAGTTTGACGTAGCGGTAATTGCCTGAAAGCGCTTCGGTGACCACGGGTCTGTCCCCGGTATAAACGATGTTGGCGCCGCGCAGCGTGGCGTCCGCCAGGATGGTCCAGTCACTGCCGTCTTTCGAGCCCTCTATGCGGTAGCGGGGTATGAGGGCATTGTCGCCGACGCGGATGTTGATGCCGGAGAGCCCTTTGAGTTCGTTAAGATCCATCAGGATCGTCTGGCTGCCGATGGGCGCGAACGGGATCCACAACGTCGAATCATCATTGTCGAACAGTGCGTCCACGGTGTCGGAGGCGTTGCCGGCGGCATCATAAATATAGCTGCCCGAACTTTTGACCTTCGGGATCTGCAGGTCGCCCGCGTATTCCGGCAGCGCGTCCGGTTCCTGCGCGAGCCACGCGGCGGCTTCGTAGGCGGCGGCCCAGTTGCCGGAGACATTGTTGAATGTTACGCGCAGATACCTGCAGGTGTATTCTGCGCCCAGCCGGCGCGTGAACAGGGAAGTGTCGCTGATGTACGAGGCGGGTTCGTTGTCGCCGCGGTATATTTCGCGCCAGTTTGCGCCGTCATCGGAGATCTCCAGCACGTAGCTGATGCTGCCGGTACCGCGGTACATGTTCAGGGAGAAGGTGTTGAAGCTCCGCGCTTCGGGCAGTTCATACCACAGGCTTTGCGGGAACTCGGGGTTGGAGGCGCACCACCAGGTGGCGGGGTCGCCGTCGATCGTCCGCGCCGCGCCGAAGTCCGCGCCGCTTCGGCTGGAGGCCTCCGCGTTCGCGCCGGTCAAAATGTTGGCGCCGCGGCGGTTGGCAGCCGCGATCGCGTCCGCTTCGGAGCCGGTAAGCCCGGCGAGGATACTGTCGGTGTACGCCTTTTCGGTCTTGTATGCGCCGAGTTCACGGCTCGTGACCAGCAGCACCCAGTCGCCTGCGGTGGGTTTCTGCGGGATCGTGTATTTGTCGCCTTTGACTTTGATATTATTTGAGATCTCTACGAATTTGCCGGTGAGCGGGTCGTACCAGCGCGCGGCATATTTTGCTTTGGAATTGAGCCCCCGGAGCTCGCCGGTGTCACGGGACGGGTTGTAGAAGTAGGCCACGTACGTGTCGGCGTTGTCCGAGGCGGCCACCACTTTGTTTTCCGCCGTGAGGTCAGAATAAGACTCGTCATTAAACCTTGGCACGAGGCGGATGAAGTCAACATATTTAAAGAACTCCGCCATATATTTCATCTCGTACGAGCCGGGCTTGTCGATGCCCATGTACCAGGGCTCGAAGCTGAACGTGCCGTACCAGCCGGTGTTGCCTGCGGTGGAGTAGTTGTTGGCCCAGACGCCCGTGACGCCGTATGTGAAGCCGTAGCTGCCGCACAGATTGGCTTTCCAGGCGGAGATGCGCGAGGCGCTGTAGCCGTTGAAGCTGCCGCAGATGATGTCTTCGTAGTTCGCTTCTGTCTCGACGAACGGTTTGGGGCTGCCGGTGCGCGCGTTGTTCCAGTAGCCTTCGTACAGGGCTTTTCTCTGGATGAATGCGCCGTGGCCGCTTTGCAGCGCGTAGAAGCCGTGCCAGGATTCCGCGTCGAGTTTCGCGACGTATTCGTTGTCAACGCCGAGCGGATACTGATGCGCGCTCTGCGGATGGTCGTACCCGTCGCCGGCGTCAACGATCCGCGCAGACGACAGCCAGCGGTCAAACTGCGCTTCGCCGGTTATTTCCTGCGCCGTGATCCAGACGACCGGGTACGCGGTGTAACGCGCGGTGAGATAGCGCGAAAACCGGTCCAGGTCGGCTTTGTTCATCGCGCCGGTGGTGCTGGAATGCACGCCGTAGCCCAGCGCGATCACCATGCCTTTTTCGGCCAGGTAATCGAACATTTTGTCGATTTTATCGGCGAAAGTGTCAGTGTTGACACTGAAATATTTACCGCGCCACAGGCTGGGTTCCGATGTGGTGCCGCGCTGGCCGCCGCCGTCCGATTCGGCGCTGTCGAAATACGTCTGATACACGGTGAAGCCTTTTGCCAGCCGGTCGTCGACCTCGTGCGTGAACTGGTTGTGGCAATTGCAGCCGGGATAATTGCAC